>VBHV01000572.1 GCA_005881995.1 Chloroflexota bacterium
CGCCAGCCTCGAAGCCAACCCATGACCAGACACCGAGCGCCATCGCGACCCCAATACCCAGGAGACCACCGGGAGCCGCAGTGAGGGTTGTCGTGTTGGTCGCGTTGACAAATGGATGCCCCGATGGAGTAGGGTTCGCGCCGGCTGTAGTAAAGGTATGCACGAAATCATGGCCGGATGCGCCACCATGGATGGTGATGACAAGATCGAGTACGAGCAGAACACCAACTTCAAGGACGAGGAAAGGGGCCATCGCGAAGACCGACCACTTCACATCGAAGTAGGAGAGCGAGAAGATAATCACTGCGCCAATCAAAGCCCAGGTCACCCAACCGCCAGGGGTATTGAAGTGTGCGTAATTCGCAAATGAACTGTTCGTGTAGGATCCAAACGCACCGAGCAGAGACGCTTCAAAGAGGGCATAACCGCCCATCATCAGCCAGCCCGCCTGAAACGCGGCGCGTCTGCCAAGACTGTGACGAACCCAGGTGTAAAAGCCCCCTGCCGAGGTCAGGCGACGTGACAAATACACAATGGAGACGCCGAGCAGCATCAGTCCGATACCAGAAAGTAAGAAGACGAGCGGTGTGGTTGCGCCTGCCTGCGACGCCATCGACGGCACGTTAAAGAGCATGGCAGAGATGGGTGCAGAACCGGCCAGACAGAAATAGAGGACACCAGGGAGACCGATGGCATTCTTATGGAGCTTATCGATATTCGCCCTGTCTACATCGATATCTCCAGCAGTTGCCGTGGATTGGATGAATTCATCCTTTGTTGCCATTTTTCACCTCCATGAACAAGACCATTAGAACAAAGATCACTGCGATTGAATGTATACAATGGATGAGACATGGGCTAGAAGCTTCTCAACAATAACATTCACATTGATGGAAGTCAATAGAAGAATGTAATGAATTTTTCTACACAGGGCTAGACAAACTGCCTACCAAGCTGTATTCATGTCATACCTTCGAGCGAGACGGTTGTACCACTAAAGTGTGAGTCCACGCTCACTCTTAAGAGCGATGCATTGAGGAAAACTCCGTCCTATACTTTACTCAATTAGGAAGCAGGCGTTGAACTTCACCTCGCGTACTCCACGGCAGATGAAAACATTGGTTCTTGTCGTCGACACGTTGAGGAAACGTCTCCGGGAAGAAAGACAGTTGAGCGTATTATGGCACAGGCGGTATCACGACTGCCCGAAGGGGATGGGCAGCACCAGAGCGTAGGCCAGCTCGGTCCCTTGCTGTGCTGGGCCGTCGTCTTCGCCGACATCGGCTCTTCGATCTATTATGTTCCAGGCATCCTCTATGGGCGCGTCGGCAACCTGGCCGGTTTTTTTGTGCTGCTCACCATGTCCGTGTTCGTGCTGCTCACCCTCAAATACGCCGAGGTGAGCGCTCGCTTCCCTGAAGGTGGAGGGGTAGTGACGGTTGCGGCGCAGGCGATCAACTCCTGGGTCGGAGCCCTGGGCGGCATGTTCATCCTGGTCAGCTACTTTCTCACGGCCGCCATCAGCTGCCTGTCGGCAGTCCAGTACTTCAGCGTGGTGCTCCCTACAATTTACCCCTTTATCCTGGAGATCACGATCAGTGTCCTGTTGCTGCTTGGCTTGTTGAACTGGATCGGGATTAGCGAGAGCGCCAAAGTGAGCCTGGTTGGAGCCCTCATCGCCTTTGTCAGTGACCTCGCCGTCATCTGGACTGTCTTTACCCACATCCCCATTTCTGAATTCCCCTCCCTCTTCGCCAGGATGTTCGCGCACGCGTCGCTCACCCCCAGCTCGATCCTGGTCGGCTTCGCCGGTTCATTTCTGGCGTTCTCCGGCCTGGAGAGCATCTCGCAACTCTCGCCCTCGATGAAGGCGCCCCGCAAGAAGATTATCAGCATAGCGCTGCTGCTGGTGGTCATCACGATTGGCGTGACCAGCCCGCTGCTGACGATCCTGGCAACCCTGCTGCAACAAGATGCGGCGGCCGATCCCGTGCTTGCCACGCAGCTGCTCTCGTTGCTGGGTGGGCACTGGGGGAACCTCGTTTTGCAGACGGAGGTGGCGATCAGCGCCAGCCTGATCCTGGCATTCGCCAGCAATACCGCACTGATTGGCGCGTACCATGTATTTCTAGCCCTCGCACGCATGGAGTTCTTCCCCGAATTTATCCTGAAGCGCAACCGGTTCCGCGGGACACCGCACTGGTCGATCGCGTTGGCGACGGGCATTACCATTGCTGTGCTGCTGCTTGTGCGCGGCGAGATCAATATCCTGGGCGATATGTACGCGTTCGGGCTGCTGGGAGCCTTTACCGTGACGTGTGTCGGACTGGATATTATCCGGTACCGTGAACGTAAGGCAGTACTGGCTGACTTCCTTGCTGACAGGCTCGAACATCATGAGCACAATGGACAAAGCTCTGGCGAATGGAACAGCCAGTTCCGGAACTCATTTCTTTCCAACCATCTATCTTCCTTGTCCCGCTTCAATGGGTACAGAGCCTCGGGAGACGCCTCTGGGAAAAGGTGGGCGCTGGCTGACGCTGTTGCACGGTGGGGGACTGGCCTGTGGAAACGGCTCGATTTCTGGCTGGGGGTGCTGACCACACTATTGGTTGTGCTGGCCTGGTCGATCAGCATCGTCTCCCAACCGCTGGCGACCGCCTTTGGCTGTTCGGTCGCATTCGCCGGAATGGCCGTCGCCTACGTCAACTATAGACGGGGCCGTGCGCCCGTGGTAATCCCTTACCTGGATAGGCGCATGCCCGAGGCGCTCCTCGCCGTGCTTACTGCCGGTGATGCACACAATGACGCCGTGATCGACTCGGCTATCAACCATGCACGTGGGAAGCCGGTGGTGTTTCTGTACCTTGCTGAGCCGAAAACGGAGCGCGTCCCCCGGTTGTTCGAAGTGGTGGATCCCTACCTGGAAGACGAGCCCGCCAAAACCACCTTGAAGCAGGCAGCGCTGTTGGCACGCAAGGCCGGGCTGGTCTCCCGCTTTGTCTACCGGCCACAAGCGCCAGGATCAGCCGGGCGTATCTGGCAGACCGTTCACCCGCGCGACGTGGTGCTCACCGCCGAGCGCGCGGCGCAGGTCGAGGAGATCAACCCCGACCGCATCCGCTACGAACTCACCCCGCACGGGAAAATCGCACACCTGCTCAAGAGCTGGTGAGATGACTGGCTTGGTGAGAAGCACTCCTGCCTCCTCTCACCTGTTGAACCAGCCAGAGAGCCACCTCAACCTGGGGAAACCGCCCTCATTGGAGGGCAAAGGGGCGATGTACAAGGGAAGGCTGTGGTCCTCGAGGAGCTGCTTGACCTCACCCGTTGCGAGCAGCACCCCTGCTCCACGATGCACAAAGAGCAGAATGCCAGCACACTCCATTTCCTGGGCGAGCGCGCGGATACTGCGCGCGGGATGGTGGGTGTACAGTTCAATGCGCACAATGGGCACGGCCTGTCTTGCCGCTTTGTGCTGCACAAATTCCAAAAAATCCTTTGACTGCTGGATCGCTTCCAGACGTGGCTTTCGTGTGCCCAGCGTCTCTGGAAGGCTGATCAGTGACAGGACCACCAGCGTGGAATGGAAGCGCTGTGCGAACGCAAGCGCGTAGGTAATAGCGGAGACATCTATCCCGTGAGTGAACGGCAATAGCAGATTGGTCATAACCGCCACCGTGTCAAAAGGAGCGTCTCGCCCGGTGTTATTGGCGCGGTCGGTTCGCTCGCATCCATAGTGGTCCTCCATTCAGGTGCGGACTCTTTCGATGAGATCAAGCGGGACAGCTCTCTTCTTACCACGTGCTCATTTCAAAAATCACGACGGCACTTCCCACGACAGGGGACATACCCTCAATCATTGAAGTAGCGCAACCCGCCTTTGACTTTCTGGCAGCAGAGGATACCATCACTCGCTAATCGCTCAAGGGCATGGGCAGCCGCCTCTACCTCTTTGATCCCGACTGTTCTCCCGGGTGGGGTAAACACCTGGGCCACATCGCAAGCTGTGAAGACGAGCAGGGATCCGGGATGCTCACGCAGGAAGCGCGTGACGGCTTCCTTATACCAGGCCACCAGGCCCCTGGTACGCGGCGTGCGGGGCGGGACAACCAGTGTGACGGGACACGGGGCAAGCCGCATGACGCGACGTGAGGTACTTCCGACCAACACGCGCCGTATCCTTTGTCCAAGGGTGTTTCCACGGCTCCCAAGCACAATCCTGTCAACACCCAGTTCCCTCGCGACCTTCACGATTTCGTCTGCGGGGGAACCCTTGCGCTGCAGCCACTCTATCCGTTCGGGGGCAATCCCCCGCTGCTGTAAAGCAGTACGCACCTTCCACAGGACGCGCTCCGCCTGCAGGCGTTGCTGGGGAGCCGGGGAAAAGGTGCGAATGCTCGTCATCGACTTTCCCCACACAGGCGAGGCATCAGCAGGGATGGGGATGACGTGGAGCAGGACCAGGCGAGTGTCCTGTGGCGACTGATCGAGGAGTTCGCTTGCCATACGCAGAGCGAGCTGCGCGGGAGGGGAGAGGCCCGTATCAACTCCTAGCAAAATGCGCTTGTTCGTAGCCATTTCAGTTGTCGGCCACTCCTTCGAGGCACCTGCGCAACCTATGGGCTGACCAGGTCAGGATGTGAATGATTGCCAGGAAGACATTTGGACTGCCAGGGCGACCGCGAGGGTCGCCCGTACAATAGACGTTGACGTGTAACACGGGCACATTGGTATTGTACGGGCGACCCTCGCGGTCGCCCTGGCAATCATTCACAGACCCTGGCGGCTCAGGTGCTCTCTGTGGCGTTTGTGCGCCACGCTGTGATACACTGGTAGCGAGTAAACCGATTCCGGGTACTATTCCTCATGCGTGTACGCGCTCGGTTCTCTCCGTGCTTTACTATTGAGACAAGTATACTATTGAGTGTTTCTCAGCACATCGCCCAGGCGGGTGAACGGGGCTTACCACTTTGGTGGTAGGACCCTCTCACCCCCAAGGAGGAGGGTCGATGGCGATTCGTGTGTTGATTGCCGACGATCACAGTGTCGTACGCGAGGGGCTGCGCAGGTTTCTGGGACGTGCTCCTGAACTGACCGTGGTGGGTGAGGCGTCTGATGGGGCCGAAGCAGTCTAACTCGCGCGACAGCTGCACCCAGATGTGGTGCTGATGGATCTGCTCATGCCTGTAATGGACGGGATTGCGGCCACCGCGGCCATCCGCAAGGAACTGCTGGAGACCGAGGTTGTCGCCCTGACGAGCGTGTTAGAAAGCACTGCCGTGGTCGGTGCGGTGAGGGCGGGGGCGATTGGCTACCTGCTCAAGGACATACAAGCTTCCGAACTGCGGAGAGCCATTAAAGCAGCCGCGGCTGGGCAGGTCCAACTGACTCCACAGGCCTCAGCCTATTTGATGCGCGAAGTACGGACACCCGAGGCGATAGAGGCATTGACCGAGCGTGAGAGGGAGGTGCTGCGCCTCCTGGTCCAGGGGCGCTCGAACAAGGAAATCGGACGAGACCTGCAGATTGCTGAGGACACCGTGAAGACCCATGTCAAGCATATTATGGCAAAGTTGGGCGTGCAGAGCCGCACCCAGGCGGTGCTCTGCGCGATGCGTTTTGGACTGGTCTCAACCCAACAAGGAAAGCAGCCCAAGTGATGCTGTCACAGGCGCGTGACAGGTGGGTGAACTTCTTTCCTACGGCATAGGCCATCTTGACGCGTGTACTGCTGAGGTGAGATAAGCAGAGGAAGAGGCGATGAAGCAAGCTGAACGTAGCTCTTCGCGACAAGCCGTAGCGAAGCAGCATTGGAGGCGCTACGCAGGCGACAGCGCGCTAGCCATGGTGGGAGTATCCCTCATTACCAGCGTGATCGCTGTCGCGCAACTCTACCCGAGAATTCCTA
>VBHV01000573.1 GCA_005881995.1 Chloroflexota bacterium
ATTGGCCTCATTGCAGCGATACAGTGCTTGATTGTGCGAAAGTCGGACGCTGTGATTGCTATCTGCCCCGATCTCGAAGGCGCTGTCAAACATATGGCGCCAAACAAAGCGGTCTATATGATTGAAAATGTCGCGGTTGACGAGGCGCTGCCGCCAGCAGATGAACACGCCGCCGGGCGATTACGCCAGCAATGGAAGCTGGGGGATGGCCCGGTCTTGCTGTACACGGGCACCTTTGAAAGTTACCAGGGCATCGAGCTCTTGCTGCGCAGTGTAGCGCCGGTGTGTGCAGAGTTCCCAGCAGCGCGCTATGTGCTGGTAGGTGGTAAGCCCGAACAGGTCGAGAAACAGAAATTGCTGGCACAGGAATTGGCCATTGCGGACCAGGTCTGTTTTGTCGGGCAGCGCCCGCTTGAAGAGATGCCTCAGTACACGGCACTGGCCGATATTTTGCTCAGCCCGCGCAGCGAAGGCACGAATACCCCGCTCAAATTGTATACCTATTTACGTTCTGGCAAGCCCATTCTGGCTACAGCCATTCATTCACATACACAGATACTCACTGCTCGTATGGCGAAACTGGTAGCGCCTACAGCCGAAGGATTAGCACAGGGTACGCTTGAACTCCTGCGTGATCCGCAGCAGGCCAGGGAGTTGGGCGCGTATGGAAAGTACATCGCTGACGAACATTACAGTTGGCCTGCATTCTTAGAGAAGCATCGCCAGGCATATAGCGAGTTTGCAGGAAAACCTTTAGGGAAAAGATAATGGAAAAATACCTGGTTGATTTGTTTGTTGCATCGGCGCAGGAACAAATGCGAGCGCCGAAGGCACTATTACGGCTATACCTATCCCTATTCAGCCCGCCCCTGGGAAAAACGTTGCGGCTGGATATGGTCAAGGATATGCTCACGGGTCAGGACTTGCATGGGAAGCGTGTGCTGGACGTCGGATGCGGCATTGGCGATCTTTCCTTTCTTCTGGCCCAACGCGGGGCGGAGGTAATCGGGGTCGAGCTTGACGAGCAGAAAGTAGCGCGCGCCTCCTCCATTGCCCGCAAATGGCATTTTACGGGTTTACGCTTCCTGGCGACGGACGTCACAAAGCTTGACCAGATGAGCCTCGGACAGTTTGACGCCATCTTTTGCGTCGCGCTGCTTGAACATATTGCGGATGACACCGCGTTATTGCGCATGATGCAAGCTATGCTGCGGCCAGGCGGTATCTTTGTACTGGAGGTGCCCAGCGCGCGCCGCAAAACCATCCCGGAAGTCGAGGCGGCCGATGGGCATATGCGCCCGGGCTACGTTTTTGAAGAGGTGCCGCCCCTCCTGGCCAGTATAGGGCTGCGCATCGTCTACCAGCGCACCATGGACCCGCTTGGACTCAATTATTACTGGTTTGTCTCGTCGCGGATCGCACGCTCACAAAAGGTGCAGCGCTGGCTCTTCGCGTTGTTAGCGCCGTTCTTTATCTTTCTCATTCGCCTCTCCTCGACGTTTATCAAACGTCCGGGTGCTGAGCTATGTTTCCTGGCAATCAAAGAAGGAACTCTATAAAAGAAATGAAGTGGAGTAGGGAATAATGCGATGTCTTGTAACAGGTGTGGCTGGATTTATCGGCTCGCACCTGGCCGAACGATTGCTTGCTGATGGGCATGAGGTCTGCGGTATCGATGCCTTTATCGACTACTATCCTCGCTCTTTGAAAGAGCGTAACCTGGAGGGGGCCCGCGCGTGGAAGAACTTCACTTTTGTCGAAGGGAATCTGCTGGATGTGAATTTGTCTCCTTTGCTCGAAGGAGTGGAATGGGTCTTTCACCAGGCGGCCCAGGCAGGGGTACGCGCCAGTTGGGGACATGAATTTGCTCACTATGTCGATTGTAATATCCTGGCAACGCAGCGTTTGCTGGAAAGCGCCATACGTGTGAAAACGCTGCGCCGCTTCATCTATGCATCTTCCTCGTCCGTCTATGGTGAGGCAACTGCGCTGCCTGTGCGGGAAGAATCGAATATGCCCCAGCCTGTCTCGCCTTATGGGGTCACGAAACTGGCGGCGGAGCACCTCTGCACGCTTTATCATCGCAACTTTGGCGTGCCTACGGTATCGCTGCGCTATTTCACGGTCTATGGGCCGAGACAGCGACCGGATATGGCCTTCCACCGCTTCTGCAAAGCCATCGTTGAACAGCAGCCTGTGCGGATCTTTGGAGATGGCTACCAGACGCGCGATTTTACCTACATCTCTGACGTGATTGAGGCGAATGTACGAGCTGCCAGTGTTGACGCCGCCATCGGCCAGGTAGTAAATATCGCTGGTGGTGCGCGAGTCACGGTGCATACGATCCTCTCGACCTTGCGTGAAATTACTGGCATGCCCGTAACTGTCGAGTGTATTGAAAAACAGCACGGCGATGTGCGCGATACTTACGCGGACACTACGTTGGCAGAGCGTATCCTCGGCTATTGCCCACAGGTGCAGTTACACGAGGGATTGGCGCGTGAGTTTGCATACTACGCTGCTTTGCATAAGGTAATGGATGGGGCGAGAAGTACGGCAACCACAAGGCTCGCCACTACTATACGCGATTGAGACTTCCTGATCTTAGAGCGGACCTGGGGTGGATGAATGGGTAGATAGGTGTGGAAATGAAGGCTTCATCAGAAAAAGATAGAACTCATCAAGCTGTTGCTGCACGTTATACGCGCTTACGTGATTTTGGCGCATTTCAACCAGATATCGCCGCGCTTGCAACATGCGAAATTATTGCTGTGAAGCGAGAGGTGACAGATATCGCCGCGCTTGCGACATGCGCGGTCGCGGCTGTAAATGGCGGTTCATTGCAAGCAGGCTCGGTGGAACGAAAGGATCAGGTCGAGCAGGCAGAGCAGAGAGGCACACGAAAAGGCAGCCGAAAAAAGCAGCTCAGTATCTTGATACGCGTGGGTTTGACCCTGCTGCTGTTTGCGCTGCTCTTCAAATCGCTGTCGTGGTCGAGTTTGTTTGAACTACTGGGCAACGTACGTCGCGCGCTCGTCTCAATGGGATTAATTATCGGCGCGGCCGGTGTTGTGATTAGTTCGTATCTCAGTCACTTTCTTCCTACGGGTATGGGCGGCGATGCCATCAAGGCCATGTATGTTGGACGGAAGGCGGGCAATACCGGAGGAGCGGCCAGCGCGGTCGTAATGAGCCGTGTCACCGGTTTCTTCGGCATGCTTGCTATCGCGACAGTTATACTCATTGTCGAGTATGCTCACTTCTCGCGCACCCTGGTACTCGAGTTTGTCCTGCTCAGTCTGCTGGTTGGAGGCATGATGTGCGGCGCGCTTCTTTCGGTGACGCTCTTACCCAGGATGTTACCGGGGAAATGGAGTCGGCTTGTTCAATGGAGGGTGTTTCTCTCGATCACCCGCGTTGGCGATGCGCTGCGGGCGAGTGCAACACGCCCACGTTCCCTGGCAATTGCTACCTTGTTTGGCGTGCTGTTCTGGATTACCGCCTGTTTGAATTATTACAGCTATGCCATCGCCATTGGCGTCAGTGTGCCACTTTATTTTTACTTCGTGGCTATTCCCTTTGTTTCGCTCGTCACGTTTCTGCCCATCTCGATTAACGGGTTTGGTGTGCGCGAAAGCGCGTTTGTCTCGCTCTTCGCGACCATGCATATTTCGGCGGCCTCGTCGCTGCTCATCGTCTTGCTCATGGATGCGCAAGTGATTTTCTTTGGAGTCCTGGGCGGATGTATCTATTTTATGCTGAACAGAAAGAAAACCCTGCAACAGGGGATATTGTAAAGAAGAGGCGGCATAGAAATGCCGCGGGGGGTTAGAAAGATGCATGAACACAATCAATTTCAAAAAACGCCACTTTCGCATCCACCTTTGGGACGGAATGCTTTGTTATCCGGGTTACCCACGCAGAATCTCCACATACCGGATGGCAGCCAGGAATTAGACGTAGGGGCTAGATTTATGGCGCCCAAAGAACCTACACGATGCGCTGGATATCTCTTCCTCGCGTTCGCCGTTTCCTTTTGATGCTTCGAATTACCAGGTAGGGACCCGATTAATCGCGCCCTCTCAGCGCAGGCGCAAGCGCATTACAGCCGCGCTGGTTGGCAGTATTCTTCTCGTGCTGGTCGCCATAAGTTATGTCGCCTGGAACCTGGTGCAGGGAGCCGTGCCTGCAGTTACCCTATACCAGGTGGGTGCGCAAAACGCCTCGCAAGATATCGGTGGGGGCGGCATCGTCTACCCGCGCCAGCAGCTCGACATCTCCTATCCCGTCGCTGAACGCATCGTCGGTGTGCTGGTGAAACCAGGGGATCAAATCTCGCTCAACCAGCCGCTCATCCAGCTCGACCCGGCGCAGCTCAATGCGCAAATTCGTCAGGCGGCGGATGATATGGCGGCGGCGCAGGCCTATCTCAATTCGGTCTCCTCCAGTGGCAATGCAGTGACCATCGCGCAGGCGCAGCAGGCCTTTGTCCTCGCGAAAAATAAGTACAACGCGTTGATTGCGGAAGCATCTTCGCCGCTTTTGCACAATGGCAATCTCATCTCGCCGCTGAGCGGTGTTGTGACGACCGTGAATGTCAATCCGGGAGAGGTCTTTGCTGCGGATACGCCCCTGCTGACGATCATGGACGAGTCCATCGTGATTGTGCATGTCAAGGTGCCATTAGCAAACCTGGGGCAGGTTCACCTTAATCAGACCGCCCTTGTCACTCCCTCCGCACTGCCGAACCAGCAATTTCACGGGACAGTCACCGCCGTCATCCCCCAAGCTGATCCTCAGACGGATACCTTCGAGGTCTGGATAGCGGTGGTGAACGCCGATATGTCTCTCTTACCCGGGATGAGCGCCTATGTCCGTATCCAGTCGTCCCTGAAGGCCATGGCGGTTCCGCGCCTGGCAATCCTGGACTCTAATGGTTCCTCCCTGGCCTTTGTTGTGCGCGGTACCCAGGCCTACGCCCGGCAGGTGCATATTGCCGCGCGTTCATCTGATACCATTCTTATTGACTCCGGACTGTCCGAGGGAGATCGCATCGTCCTGGTCGGGCTGGATCAATTACGCGATGGTGAAACCGTGCACGTGACGAGCGTTGAAAGGTGGAGATCGTGAGAGCAATGGAGATCATAGGCGGCGATTGGCACGCAGGACAGGCACAAGGCCCTCGAGTCCGCCTCACACCGTCCATTGTCCCTACGATGGCAGCCTGTATGTTGCTCGCTGCCAGCCTTCTGCCCTGGCTTGATGATCCTCTTGGCGGGCACAACAACGCCTGGCAATTGCCCATCAATATTGGTTGGCAACTTCCCGTAGCGCTGCCTGCTGTGCTGTCCTTCATATGCAGCTATGGTATGCTTTGCCTGTGCTGCGCTGCCTGCTGTCTCCTGCTGGGGTGGCCGAACAACAAGCCCAAATTGCTGACCGGCAGCTATTTCACAGCCGGGCTGTTCTGCCTTTTGCCGGTCGCATTCTTTTTGTTGCAATATCTGTGCATTGATATGCAGGCTATCAACAGCCTGGCGCAGCACCAGGTACAATGGCTGCTGGTCAGCCGTCACATTGGTTATAGCCTCCCATCGCTGCGTATTCCTGCCGCGCCATTTACCGTGGACGCCTCCACTATCCAGGGACGTTTCATCCTACTCGTGCAGCAGGTGTCATATGGCCTGCTGCTTCCCTGCCTGAGCGCGGGCGGCTTGTTTGCCTGTAAACGTCATGCGCAGCCGCGTCCTGTGGGTAAACAGAGCAGGCGTTATGGGCGGCTCATCGTAGGGGCAGCACTGCTCCTGATTGTGCTTGGGCGTGCCCCGACTGCCATGTTATGCGAACACGAAGCCAGAAATTTGCTCGCGGCAGGGAACTACGCATCCGCTTTAGGCTGGCTGGATGCCGCGCTTTTCCTTAATCCATCGCTGAACCAGCTTTCCTCCTATCATATCGAGCGCGGCCAGTCATTGTATTACCTGCATGGTGACGAACGCAGCGATGATAGTCGCACCTATCTCGCCTATACCTATCGCCAGCAGAACGATGACCTGGGCGCGTACCAGGAACTACTCGCTATCTGGCAGAGTCCCACAGCGGACACAAAGGGCACCAGGCCCTCGTGGGTGATGGACGAGATGAGCCTGACGCTTGCCAAACTCACCGAGTTTACTCATCCGCTGAGTGGCCCGCCACTGCTGCGCCCAATTGACGACGATAGCGCGCTGCCCTGGCTGGAGCTACTTTCGCAGATAGACCCGACCAATGTGTATGGGCGCTATACCGCCGGACGCATTCAGTACGACCTGCATAACTACACCATGAGCATCGCCCAGATGAACGCCGTCATCCGCCTCAGCGGCAATACCAATTTGCAATCATCCGCTTACACCTATCTCGCCCTGAGCGCGGGTGGTCAGGGCAAGTATAGCGACGAACGCAACCTGCTCTTCAAAGCGGTAGCGCTTGATCCCGATTATCACAACAATACTGCGCGCGAGGCGTTGTCCGGCCTGCATTGAGAATGTCAAAGGAGGATTCAAAGACATGATTTCAACAGAGGTAGCCACCCGGCAAACTATCAAGGCAGCTATTCCAAAAATGGACGCAAAGAAGAAGCCCGGTGGATTGCACCGTGTAGCATGGCTGTGCCTCGTACTGGCCTGCCTGGGAGCAAGCTGCTTCACTTACCAGTGGATGCTTGTGCCGCAGCCCGTCACATTCGCGCCGGATTGGGCGGGGGCGCAGTGGATTTCGGCTGCGGATGGCGCTGGCCCTGTTGCCTACTTCCGCTATACCACCACGTTGAGTGTTCCGCCCGATGGCGCCTTTGTTACTGTAGCTGCCAGCCAGATATTTCGCCTCTACGTCAATGGTACCTTAGTAGGCTCAAATGCTCACGACTTCGCCTGGGGCGACTATCCACGCGCCTATATTTATGATATCGCCACGCTGCTGGCGCCTGGCCCAAATGTGATCGCACTGCGCGTGTCCAATGTTGATACTCGTGCGCCGCTTGTGCGTGCCAGTATTGGCATTGTCGAGGGCGCGACCATTGCCTATCATGTCACGGGGGTTAGCTGGCAGGCAACTGCACAGAGTACACTGGTGTTTGCGCATACTGATCCAGACTTGAATAGAGTGAATAAATGGATTACCACCGGCTTTGATGCCAGTTCCTGGCTGCCAGCGCTGCACTCCTCTGACCCGGCGGGTACTCCCATGCTCACCGTTAATCCGCTGCTCTACGAACGCCCGGTTGCGACGCAGTGGATCAGCACCGGTGCGGGTCACGATGCCTATTTCGTGCGCCCGTTCGCCGTCCCTTTCCTCTATACCAATGCCTGGCTGCGCCTGGCCGCCACCGGAACCGCCAGTGTCTTCATCAATGGTCATTTATTGATTACCTGGAATGGCGCGGCTACCATACCGGAACAAAGCGTTGCCGACTACCTGAGCGATGTTGAGACCATCGTGCAGTATCGTTCAGGCCTGGCACTGGGGGTCTATAACATTACTCCCTACCTGCATGCTGGCAGCAACACTCTTGCCATACATGTATCCGCGCCGGGAACAAACGCGGCCCAGGCTGGTTTGGAGACTCTTAACGCTGCTATGTCGGCGGATGTTCTGCTCAGTGATACCCTGGGCCACAACACCTGGTTAAGCGTGGACAATGGCTGGCGCGCCTCGCCCCACTCCGTCTATGGGTGGTCATCAGGCGCTGATCCCGCGTGGCCAGCGCCGCTCCTGGTAGGGCGTCCCGGCGCGGTGCATACCTTTTACCTGCAAGACAGCGCCACGCCGCGCAGTCAACAATTTCTCCCTTTCTTGCTCATTTTCTGGACCATGCTCTTGACCATTGGCGCAGTGCTTGGCCTTTGGCTACTGGCCGCGTTAGTCTTGCTGCGGCGTTATTACACTTCACGACGTGCCGCGCTCGAGGCAACAGCGCTGGCCTATCTGCCCGCGCTGGCGCTGGAAGGCCTGCTGCTAGGGCTGGCGCGCGAGCCGTTGCTCCCCCAGCCCTTTCCTTATAGCTGGCAGTGGGCCATCGCGCTTGTGTGCATGGTGGGCGTTGGCTATTTGCTGCTGTGGCGCAATGCAGTGCACCAGCCGGATGCCCATGAGCCGGATGCGTACCAGCCGGACGCATACCAGCCGGATGCTCACCCAGATGCGTACCAGCCGGATGCGTACCCGAATACGTATGAGCAGGATGCCCCCCACCCTGACGCCCACAAGGGGCGTCACTACATTTCGGCTGACCCATCCCCCCATTCCCCAGCGGGGAATGGGGGGATGCGGCTCGGTAAGCTTTGGGCGGTATTGCGGGAGCATTGGGTGATGATTGGAATATGCCTGGTGGCGCTGCCCATGATCTCGTATAACCTGGGGTATGAACCCTACTGGCAGGATGAGTTGACCAGCTATTTTGCTGCTAAGGGCGTGCTTGCGCATGGGCTTCCGGTACTGTCCTCGGGCTTTCTCTATCCCAAGGGAGAGCTCTATTCTTATTTGCTGGCATTGAGCATGCTGATCTTTGGCGACCATGGCGCAGGGCCGCGCGTACTCAGTGTACTGGAGTATCTCGTCAGTTTGCCGCTGTTTTATGCTATCGGTTGCTACTTTTTTGAGAAGCGTATCGCGCTGCTAGCGATGGCGATGCTGGCGTTCTCACCCCTCACATTGCTGTGGGGTCGCCAGGTGCGCATGTATGAGCAGGCGCAACTCTGTACACTGTTGACCGCGTACCTGTTTTATCGCGCGCTAGATATGGGGGAGAGCATGTCTCCTGCCAGGCGCAAGCGCTACATATACGGGGCTATGCTCGGCGTGATCGTCACATACCTGAGCCACGAGGAGACCTTCATTATCTTTCCCGCCCTGCTCTGCTACGGGCTGGGAACCTGGTACGTCAGGCGCACACGGCACAAGCATGGAGGGGCGTCCCTTCCTGCCCTTTCATCCAGAAAATACTGGTTACTGGCCACTTTGATCACGGTCAGTGTAGTCAGCGCCCAGTTACTGGTTGTGCGTTTCTCGCATCCATCGCTGCTGGGTACCGATCAAAGCCAGCGGCCACTCATCTCATTGACTTCCGGCAACATTCCATACTACATCGATCTGATGTTTTTTCCCGGCGCGCTGGGGCGCAGCACGCTTCCCTGGATCACGCTCAATTCAGTGCTGGCGGTAATGGGCTGTGTCTGGGCTATACGCAGGAGAAACACGCGAGCAGCTTATTGTGCATGGTTTTTATGCCTGTCATTTGGAACGCTGGCGCTGACGTTTACGCTGACTTCTGACCGCTATATCTATCCCGTTTTGCCCATGTACTACCTGATGGGGGCCTACGCGTTGTTCCAGGTGTTGTATGGGCTATGGGGATTTGCCCGTGTGCGCCTCATGCCCAGTACGTCCCTTCAATCAAGAGATGTTACGACACCAGGGCGGGGGCAAGCCCAGCCCCTACCCTATACGAAGCAACCCACGAACCCGTATAGGGTAGGGGCTGGGCTTGCCCCCGCCCTGGTTGGTTATCTCGCCTGGCCAGTGCGCCTCATGGTCACGTTGATAACGCTGCTGGTGCTTGCTACGACGCTTATTCTGCCGGTATTGCCGGTCAGTGGCTATAACCTGTTTATTAGCCGCGAAGTGGGGCTTGCTTATCATCGTCACTATGCCGATTACGATGCGGTTGGCATGTATATGCAGCAGCACTGGCAGAAGGGCGATATTGTGATTTCGGTCTCTCCCGCCGTCTCGATTCTCTATTATGTTGGGCACGTCAATTACTTCTTCTCGCTTGATCGCGCCCTGTACCTGTTCGAGAGGGATGGGCACATTATTGATACGCCGACGGGTTCTGTGGCCCTGCTCGACCAGCAGGATTTCCTGGCGGTGATTGCGGCGCATACCCGTGTATGGATCATTTCGGACAATGCCGTCTATCAATCTGAG
>VBHV01000688.1:0-1300 GCA_005881995.1 Chloroflexota bacterium
ATCGTACCATGAGCGAGGAAGACCTGAATGACCTCTTCGGAGGAACGTCCCCGTTCTCAGACTTCTTCGACACTTACTTTGGATCGGGCGTTTCAGGCGCACCGAGGGGACGTACCCGTAGGACAGGGCGAGCTCAACAAGAAACATATACTCCGGCAGGACAGGATGTCGAGGCTGAAGTGGATGTGACCCTCGCTGAAGCATACCAGGGAGCGACGCGCACGTTCGAACTGACAGAGCCTGACGGAAATACTCGTCGCCTGGAAGTGAAGATACCTGCGGGCGTGGATGAAGGTTCACGTATACGCCTGGTCGGTCGAGGCACTCAGGGCGGTGATCTCTACCTGCGTGTGCATGTTTTGCCAGACTCCCGCTTCACACGGGAAGGGGCCACGCTGCGCACGCGCGTAGACGTTCCCCTGGCGACTGCCATGCTCGGAGGCGAGGTGCAGGTGCCAACTCCTGATGGACGCCAACTGCTGTTGCGCATTCCGCCGGGAACACAGAACGGCAAGACGTTCCGACTACGCGGGCAGGGTATGCCTGTTCTGGGACAGCCAGACAAGCGCGGCGATCTGTATGCTGAAGTGAACGTCGTCCTCCCGACGCACCTGAATGCTGAACAGCGTCGTCTTTTTGAGGCCTTTGCCCGTTCGATTGGCTATACTGATCAGACGACAAAGGCAGGAGGAAGGAGCAACCATGGATGAGCGGTATGTGACACACATCGTGATCCAGCAGTCCCGCTCTTCTTCATCGTATAGCGAGCGGGAGACGGCTGCGGCGAGCCATCTGGGTATTGGCGCCATTCGTAATCTACGTGCATTGGGCCTGATCGAAGGGGAAGAGGCCAGTGGGGAACTGCGCTACAGCGAGGAAGAGGTCTTACAGCTGCGGCGCATCCGCCGGTTGCAACGCGATCTGGGCGTCAACCTGGCGGGAGTCGAAGTGATTCTGCTTTTGCTCAAGCGCCTGGAAGCCGCACGCCAGGAACTGGAACAGGAGAGAAAGCGCGTACGCAGGCCAGACGGGACATTATAGCGTCCGGTATATAAGGTAGGGCGACCCAAGGGTCGCCCTGGCTGAAATGAACTGAAGCATTATTAAGGAGCGCAGACAATGAAACTTGCTGTCAAGGAAAAACAGAGAATACCTACCATCGTCAAGCGCAAAGCCGTAGTCAAAAAACAAAACGAATCAGGCGTTACGAGAGATTTGGGACTACTGGTCTTACGGCTGGCGGTGGGGGGATTGCTGGCGGGTCATGGATCACAAAAGCTCTTTGGCTGGTTCGAGGGGC
>VBHV01000688.1:1540-3573 GCA_005881995.1 Chloroflexota bacterium
AACAGCCGTCGAAGCCGCTACGCTGGCTATCGGTATCATGAGTCGCCCAACGCCACCACCGCCGCCTGCAGGAGAAGAGCAAGCAAGGGAGACCGTGCAAGCTGGTCAGGGTACTGGAAAGGCTTAATCGCATAGGGCAGGAAGGAAACAGCTGTTATGGATAGAACGACGAGAGAATCTGACCGGCAGGGACCAGATCTCCACCCCGCCAACGATTCCCAACAACACACGGACAAGCAGTCCTCACGTAGAGGAAACGACCCCAGGAGATTGAACTTCTGGGTGCGGTGGTTTTTGCTCATATTCCTGATCAACCTGTTCTTTTACGGTCCACTCCTCTTCAGTTCCTCGAGTGGGCAATCGACAACGATTGATCTGCCGTACAGCAGCTTCCTGCAGCAGGTGAAGCAAGGCAATGTGAGCAGCGTAACCATCAAGAGCGACAATTCTATCACAGGCACCTTCAAAACCCCCGTCCGCCAGCAGGGATCGGCGGCAGCGAGTCAGTTCACCACGCTTGTGCCGGCAACGGGTGATCCCAACCTGCTTCCTCTGCTTGAGAGCAAGGGGGTCGTAATAAGCGCTCAGGTGGTGCAGCCCCCCTGGTGGCAGACGGCGCTGGCACTGCTCCTGAACGCGCTGCCCCTGCTCCTGCTGCTCTACTTCGGAGTCATGAGCTGGCGGGGCATGCGCCAGCTGCAAAATACGCAAGGAGGCGGGATCTTTGGCATTGGGCGAAGTCGCGCCAAACTCTACAAAGAAGAACGCCCGACGACCACGTTTGCCGATGTGGCAGGCGTTGATGAGGCCAAGACGGAATTGCGCGAGGTGATCGACTTTTTGCGCGAACCGCAGCGCTTCCTGGCGATAGGGGCGCGCATCCCCAAGGGCGTCTTGCTGGTTGGCCCACCTGGTACAGGCAAGACCTTGCTGGCGCGGGCGGTCGCAGGAGAGGCAAAGGTGCCGTTTTTCAGTGCGAGCGGGACCGACTTTGTCGAACTCTTTGTCGGAGTCGGTGCGAGTCGTGTACGTGATCTGTTTGATCAGGCGCGCAAGAACGCCCCGTGCATTGTTTTTATCGATGAAATCGATGCCATCGGACGAACACGCAGTGGGGCAAGCGCGATCGCCAGCAATGACGAGCGCGAGCAAACCCTGGAGCAGTTGCTCGTCGAGTTGGACGGTTTCGAGCCGCACGAGGCCATCGTGGTGCTGGCCGCCACTAATCGTCCTGATGTTCTCGACCCGGCACTGCAGCGTCCCGGTCGCTTCGACCGGCAGGTGGTGGTTGATCTACCGGAACGGCGCGGCAGAGAGGCGATCCTGCGTATCCATACACGCAAAGTGTCCCTGGCTCCTGACGTGAACCTGGAGGAACTGGCGCGCGGGACACCGGGTTTTTCGGGGGCCGATCTGGCCAACCTGGTGAACGAGGCTGCGCTTTTGGCTGCCCGTCGGGGTAAGACGCAGGTCGATCGCCACGATTTCCAGGAGGCGCTCGACAAAATACTGCTGGGCGGCAAGCGTGAAGCCCTGATGGATGAACGCGAGCGGCGCATTGTGGCCTACCACGAAGGGGGGCACGCGCTGGTCGCGGCAGTTCTGCCCGATGTCGATCCACTCTATAAGGTTACGATCGTGCCCCGCGGGCGCTCGCTTGGCGTCACCCAGTTCCTGCCGCAGGATGATCGGCGCAACTATCCACGTTCCTACCTGATCGAGCGCCTGGCGGTTGCCCTGGGAGGTCGAACTGGAGAAGAGGTAGCCCTCGGTGAGATCACATCGGGCGCGGAAAATGATCTCAAAGAGGCAACGAAGCTGGCTCGTCGCATGGTGACCGAGTGGGGTATGGGCGAGAAGACGGGCGTGGTTGCCTATGAACTGGATGGCGAGAATCCTTTCCTCCATCAGCAACTGGTGGGTGAGCCCGGCCGCATCTACTCTGAGGCGACCGCAGAGCGCGTAGATGCAGAAGTGGAGCGACTTCTTGACCAGGCGCACCAGCAGGCTCGTACCGTGCTTTCCGAGCATCG
>VBHV01000688.1:3691-5389 GCA_005881995.1 Chloroflexota bacterium
TAGCGAATAGATACACGAACAGGAGTGAGAAAAAGCAATGAACGTTGAGCACTTTACCGAGAAAGCGCGCGAGGCCATCAGTGATGCGGCCCAGCTAGCCAGGGAGCGCAATCATAATCAAGTCGAAGTAGAGCACCTACTTGCTGCCCTGCTTGCCCAGGAGGGCGGTGTAGTGCAGCAGATCATTGCGAAGGTAGGCGGCAATCTCGCAGCAGCGCAGCGCATCATCAACGAGGAACTCGAGCGCATGCCACATGTCTTTGGCGGCAGTGAGCCGAGCATTTCGCCTCGCCTGCGCAAGGTGCTGGAAGACGCCTGGCGCGAGATGGGCACCTTCCATGATGAATACCTGAGCGTGGAGCACCTGCTGCTGGCCATGTTCAATGTTCGCGATGGAGCCGTAGCGCGTGCCTTGAGCGCGGCAGGGCTTACGCGGGACAACGTGTTGCAGGCCCTCACCTCCATTCGCGGTGCTCAGCGGGTGACCGACCAGAACCCGGAGGGCAAATACCAGGCACTTGAGAAATACGGTCGCAACCTGACGCAACTCGCGGAGCAGGGAAAACTCGACCCGGTGATTGGGCGCGACGATGAGATCCGGCGTGTCATCCAGGTACTCAGCCGCCGTACCAAGAATAACCCGGTCTTGATTGGCGATCCGGGCGTCGGGAAAACTGCCATTGTGGAGGGACTGGCCCAGCGTATCGTGCGTGGTGATGTGCCCAAGACCCTGAAAGACAAGCAGGTGATCACGCTTGATCTCGGCGCGCTGGTCGCAGGCGCCAAGTATCGCGGTGAATTCGAGGAACGCTTGAAGGCCGTGCTGAAAGAGGTGACCAGCTCCGAGGGCAAAGTCATCCTCTTTATCGATGAACTGCATACATTGGTTGGTGCGGGCGCGGCGGAAGGCGCAATGGATGCCTCCAACATGCTGAAACCGATGCTGGCGCGTGGCGAACTGCACTGCATCGGCGCGACGACTCTGGATGAATACCACAAACATATCGAGAAGGATGCCGCGCTTGAGCGCCGCTTCCAGCCGATCATGGTAGATGAGCCATCGGTCGAGGACACGATTAGCATCCTGCGTGGATTGAAGCAGCGGTACGAAGTTCACCATGGCGTGCGTATTACGGACAGCGCGCTCGTTGCTGCAGCCGTGCTCTCCAACCGCTATATCACCGATCGCTTCTTGCCCGACAAGGCCATCGACCTTATAGACGAAGCGGCCAGCCGTCGACGAGTTGAGCTGGACAGTACGCCCAGGGAGTTAGATGCGCTCGATCGCCGCATCCGCCAGTTGCAGGCGGAATTTGAGGCGCTGAAAAAGGAGAAAGACCCTGCTAGCCGCGAACGGCGTGCCAATGTCGAGCGAGAGATTGCGAGCCTCTCCGAGCAGCTGCGGGCCATGAGGCTGGCGCTTGAGAGCGAACGCGAACCCGTCGAGGAGTATCGCCGCCTGCAGCAAGATCTGGAGCAGGCCCAGGTAGCGCTGGAGAGGGCCGAACGCGAGTACAACTACGAAGAAATGGCACGACTGCGCTATGAAACCATTCCGAAGCTGGAGGAGCGTATCCGCGAGATGGAGGCCAGGCGCACGACTATCCAGGGCGCTCGCATGCTCAAGGAAGAAGTCGATTCCGAGGACATTGCAGAGGTTGTCTCGGAGTGGACGCATATCCCCGTTACCAAGTTGAT
>VBHV01000689.1 GCA_005881995.1 Chloroflexota bacterium
GCTATCTAGCGAAGTCAGCGCTGTATTGATTTCGGGATGTCGCTGCACTGCGCTATCCCAGGCGGGAAGCGGGTCGCGCACGAAGCGTACCGCAAGCCAGGCAGCGCTATAGACGATGAATGCGCAGAAGATTGCGACTGCACTAGTACGAATGCGAGAAGCCATAGAGGTTATCCTTTCAGCTACAACGGGCGACGCAAGCGTCCCCACCTCTCTTCAACACCGCTCCCACCCCTACAGATGAACACCCATCGTTTCATAGGATGGGAGAATAGGAAATTTGGAATTACAGAATTATTTACGGTGGTAGTCCCTCCAGGTGCGCGTAGACGCCGCGATGTTCGACTGGGAGTATCTCGGCTATATGAAACATAATCTCTTCTGTGATGTGTTGTAAAGCGGCTTTGCGCGGTAGATTGGCGGGCATGTCCGGGGTGAATGGTTCACCGATCTGGATGGTGACGCGGGGGAACCACATGCTGCGGAAGGTGCGCAGAATGCGGCGGGTGCCGACGTGGGCGATGGGAAGCACGGTAACGCCGGTACGCATCGCTAGCATGGCGGCGCCTGCTTGAGCAGGGATCATTTTTTCCTGCCGCTCTACTGTGCCTTCGGGAAAGATCATCAAGGCTTTTCCGTCGCGCAAGCAGGCGAGGGCTTTTTCGAGGGCGGCGCGATCGCTTTCACCCCGGCGCACGGGTATCTGTCCCGTCCACTCGACGACTTTGCCAGCCAGTGGCCAGCGAAATATTTCGCTTTTGGTGAAAAAATAGACGCGCCTGGGCAGCACTACTCCCAGGAGCATGGGATCGTACCAGCTGAGATGATTGGCGACAATCAATAATGGGCCGGTTGCTGGCACATGTTCCAGGCCGGTGACGCGATAGCGACAAATAAGACGAGAGAAGCCGTGAAAGAATATACGTAAAATTGTATGGCATAATCTCGGCTTTATAACTGGCCGCGCGGGTGGTTTCGCCGTCCATGTGAATATTCACGGGGTTGCGGCTCGTAATATTGATCGATTTCGCGCGATAAAACCTCACCTCAGGCAGGTCTTCATGTTCACCTCTCTTCACGATTGGTAAAAGCTTTAGTGCGCGCATGAGGGGAGTGTAGGTGATGGTGCAGATGTCGAAGAGCCCATCGGTGTGATCGGCGCGCGGATTGATGCGGAAACCGGCGCCGTAGGTCGGGCCATTGGTGATCGCCATCAAGACGCAGCGCTCTTCCGTGGATTTTACGGGATGTTGACCGCCTTCCAGGTCGAAGGAGAGCCAGGGGCAGCGGTGGTAGCCAAACAATAGTTGCTTGAGGGTTGCGGCGTAGTAGAGCCGCGCTCCACTCATGAATGGATATTTTTTCAGCATGGTCGCCGCGACCGCGATATCGGCATCAAGGCCGATACCGAGGGAATTGACGAAGTAGCGTTCGTTGACGATACCGGCGTCCACGTCGATGAGCTGCCCGGCGAATGCGCGCTCGATTGCCTCCGCAGGGTCGTGCGGGAGTTTGAGTGTGTTCCAGGCGAAGTCATTGCCGGAGCCGGCGGCGACGATTCCCAGGGGGACGCGGTTGCCGGAGGCCAGGATGCCATTGACGACTTCGTGAACGGAGCCGTCACCGCCTACGATGATTACGGGACGATTTTCGCGGGCAGCCTGCATGGCGCGCTCTTTCGCTTCTCCCTGCAGCCTGGTTTCGATGTATTGGGCCTTTGCTTGTTCTGCACGGCTGCGCACGAGGGCGCGATGTTTGTGCATGTTTCCACGGTTGGCGGCGGGGTTGAGGATTACGAGGGGTTGGCCAGGCTCTGTTTCCATATTAAGCTCCTTCCCTGGGATTTGTAGTGATTGTATCATGTTCGTGGCTTCTCTACCAGGGCGGGATGGGATGGTTACAAGGGCGAGGTTCATTTTTGCACGGGCTAAGGCGCTGACGAGCTACCAGGGCGGGGGCAAGCCCAGCCCGTACCCTATACGGGTGGGGATGCGCTTCGTCTAGGGTACGGGCTGGGCTTGCCCCCGCCCTGGTCACGTAGTGCGCTTCGTCTAGGGTACGGGCCGGGCTTGCCCCCGCCCTGGTCACGTTGATGTGCTACAATGAAGTGCTTGCCTTGATTAGAGAAGAGTTCGAGAGGATAGGATAGAGTGTTATCGGTGTTTCAACTGGCGCGGGCCGGAAATGTTTTGGCGAAGTGGACGCCACGGGGGGCGAGACACACCCTGGGATTTACGGTTGGTTCTGCCAGCTACCTGGCGTGGGAGGCGAAGCGCAAGGTGACGCAGCTCAATATGGCCCAGGTGACCGGTCGCGCCGCGCATGATCGGTATGTTAAGCGGCTGGCATTTGCTTCGTGGAAGAACTATGGGCGCCTTGCCGCCGATATTATGCATTTTCCGTACCTTGATGTTGAGGGGATTGTGCGGCGCGCGCGCGATCTGAGTCAAGGGGCAGAGAGCTGGGATGCGCATATAAAGCATGGGCTGTCGGCAGGGCATGGGGTGATGATTGCCAGCGGGCACTTTGGCAACTGGGATACAGCCGGGGCGTTTTTTGCGCGCCATTTCCCGCTTGCGGCGGTTGCGGAGACGTTTAGTGATCCCCGGCTGAACCAGCTCTTGCAGAATCAACGCAAGGAGAAGGGGATCGGTATCATTCCGATGGAAGGCTCGGCGCGGCGTATCTTGCGCGTCCTGCAACAGAATAAAGTCGTAGC
>VBHV01000574.1 GCA_005881995.1 Chloroflexota bacterium
TAACAAGATAAATAGGAAGACGTAAAACTTTTTGGACTTGCACCATTTTCCTTTTACCTGCTCTTGCCGCACCGTTACCAGGCTTTTCGTCTGTTCTGCTATTTTCATGCGAAACTACCTCGAGCGCTTATGGGATGAATTGAGAACACGCAAAGCAGCAGCAGGAGCGACAGAAGCGTTCGCGCTCCCGCTTTTCTGAGCGCTGTTCTGCGCGCCATCCCGATTCTGCCCCTCACTGCGATTGTAGTAATAGTAGTAAGAATAGGACCTATCGTGGCGAGCAGGGCGTTGTTTATTTACGACGCAACCAAGAATGTGAGCATTAGCCTGGGTTAGTATCTCTTTCACTTGCTTGAGGTTCTTTTTATTTGCACGAGTTATATCAGCCACGACAAGTACCCCATCAACCTTTGAGGCCAGAATGCTGGCATCCGATAAACCTAAAATGGGAGGCGTATCAAAGATCACCACCTCGGCTCCATAAATTTCAATGCCCTTGAAGAGCCGCTCCATCGCCTTCGAGTCAAGTAACTCCGAGGGATTTGGCGGCAGCGGCCCGGATGGCATCACTCGCAAATTTGGAATGCCCACTGCATGGACAAAGGGATCAAGCGACACGGTTGGCATGGATGTGGTACTCGTCGACCCGAGAGGTGAACTCAATAAGGAAAATTGCTGAGAGGGCGTTTGAGGAGGCACCGCTGTACTAAATGCCAGAATGGCATTGCTCAAGCCGATTTTGTCTCCGGGGAGATTAAATTTTTCGTGCTGTGTTGGGCGGCGCAAATCGGCATCGATGAGAAGCGTGTTTTTCCCTGCCTTGGCCATAAAAATTGCCAGGTTGGCTGCAGTGACACTTTTACCATCACGAGGCACAGCGCTTGTTACCAACAGTGAACGCAGTGGTTTGTCAACGACTGAAAACCCAATATTTGTACGCAGGATGCGATACGATTCGTTGTTAGCGCTATGTCCCTTTGGATCAATCACATCCTCCCTGTTAGAGGTACCAGCTCTCCAGATCGTCGCCAACACTGGTAAGCCCATCAAATTAGTAAGGGCTTCATTTGTGCGCACGCGCGTATCCAACTGCTCAAATAGCACCGCCAGCAACAGTCCCAAAAATAAACCGGCAATAAACCCGCCAGCAGTATTAAGCAAGACACTCGGCTGAGCAGGCCCCAGGGCAGGCTGGGCCGACTGAGCTACAATTAAGAAATCTCCACTCTGTGCCTGTGTCAATTCCAGCTGAGCCAGCGCTGTCTCCCACTGGTTATAGTGCTGCTGCAGACCGTTGAGTTGGTTCTGTAACACATCTATGCGTCCCCTGTTTCCTCCTTGCCCCTGCAATGCAGTTATCTGGTTGGAAACAGCGTTAATCTGCTGTTGAGTCGAGCTAAGGTCTTGTTGTATCTGTTGCTGCGCAAGGTGGTTGTTTTGCTGCAATACCTGCAACTGCTGCTTGATTAAAGTCCCAGCAACGTCGTTTGCCAGCTTAGCCGCTCGATGCGGACTGGGATCCAGCACATCGATCTCAAAAAGCTGCGTATTGACTCTGGGAGTCGATGAAACTTCGCCAGCAAGTTGTTGCACAGTCAGATCAGGATAATGGGAAGCAACTTCACGTAATACGGGATCACTAACCGCTAACTGTGACTCGGTTTGCACAAGCTGATCGCTCGCAAGCAGGCTGTTGATGTCAGCCTGGTTACTCGATGATCGAATAGCAATCTGTACAACTACCGACGACTTGTAGAGGGGAGTCATCAGTTTGCTCCCAACAAATGCCCCCAACCCTACCACCGCGAAGCAGATCACAATAAGTTTCCACTGCTTCTCTATCGTCGTCCAAAACTGTTCAAATGTCATTTCTATTTCTCCTCACCAACCAGTTCCTCCGCAGACATTTACACTGGCCAGTTTGTTTGCCTGTCAATTTGCCGCGATTAACTCGTGAACCTGCACCATCTCAAAGAGGCAGTCGCGTAGCTGCGCCATACGGTCACTTTGCAGCGCCTCATCCAGGCTCAGCATCCATTGCGTAATCGTTGAAGGCGTCGGTATGCCGCAGGTATAAACCACGCTAAAGATTTTATCGTGAACTGTGGAAACCAGCTCTTCGTCGGATGCCACCAATGTTTCGTGTAGACGTTCACCTGGACGCAGACCCGTGAAGGTCCAGAATGCGCATAGGATAGCCCATATCCAGCATATATAGCCCCCCTTGCTCAGCAATCGCCGCCGTGGTGATCACCAGCCCGCACGCTTCAGGGATGGTCATGAAATAGCGCGTTGCTTCAGGATCAGTCACCGTCACAGGACCGCCGCTTTCGATCTGCCGCGCAAAAAGAGGCACGACACTACCACGGCTACCAATGACATTGCCAAAGCGTACAGCGCAAAAGCGAGTTTGATAGCACTCCATTTGCGCCAGCGACTGTACGACCAGTTCCCCGGCTCGCTTTGAAGCGCCCAGAATACTGACAGGTGCGGCAGCCTTATCAGTTGAAACAAAAATGAAGCGATCTACACCGCGCTCTCCTGCCAACCGGCATAAATGGTAAGTGGCAAGCGCATTGGTGTGCACCGCCTGGTCAGGAAATTGTTCCATCAGGGGTACGTGTTTATATGCAGCCGCGTGAAAGACAATCCGCGGGCGTACCTTCGTGAAAAGGCGCGACATTGCTTGTGCATCCCGAATATCTCCGATATAGGGAAATAAGTTTGCTGCACGTGGATGGTGGCGCAAACTTTCGGCCAGGTCAAACAGCCCGGTTTCGTTCGTATCCAGCGCGATCACCAGTTCTGGCTCATAGTCCAGCAATTGTCTGCATAGTTCCGAACCTATTGATCCGGCAGCGCCCGTCACCAGAATAACTTGATTTTTCAGAAGAGCCTGGGCCTCAGCAGATTGCAACGGTACAATTTCACGCTCCAGGAGATCTGAGAGGTTTACTCCGTGCAGGCACCCGGTGCGAGGTTTTACATCCGAGCGAGATCCATTCATAGCTGTATTCTCTAAACGCCTCATAGCACTCCCATCCACAGTCCGTTAAAACTTCCCACTACATACCCCTTCTTTTTCATTTTTTATATGTTTCAATAATTCGCCCAATTGCCGCTATAACATCCTCGACATCGTCATCGCTCATGCCCGGATAAATGGGCAATGAGATAACCCGTTGATAAATGTCCAATGCTACGGGAAAATCACCAGGCACCAACTGACATGTCTCACGATAGAAAGGATGCAGGTGCAGTGGAATAAAATGCACGCTGGTGCCGATATTCGCCCTGGCAAGCTCCTGGATAAACGCATCTCGCGTGATGGTAAGGCGATCTAGCTGCAGCCGCAGCATATAGAGATGCCAGGCATGCTCAACATGTGGAGGATCAGGCGGCGTCACCAGCTCAGGCCATTGCGAAAATACCTCTGTGTAGCGCTTCGCAATGGTTTGCCGACGTTCCAATAACCAGTCACAGCGAGCCAGTTGATGCAAACCAAGCGCGGCAGCAATATCGGTCATGTTATATTTGTAACCTGCCTGGATCACTTCATAGTACCAGGAACCCTCGGCGCTATAGCGCTTCCAGGCATCACGGCTGATGCCATGCAGGGACTGCATTGAAGCGCGTTCTGCATACTCGGCATTGGCCGTGGTGAGCATACCGCCTTCGCCCGTTGAGAGCGTCTTCGTGGCATAAAAGCTAAATGCAGTCAGGTCGCCCATCGAGCCGATCATGCGCCCGCGATATCTCGTGGGGAAGGCATGGGCAGCATCTTCGATGACAGGCAAATTATGCGCTCGTGCGATGCTGAGAATGCTATCCATCTCAGCCGGCAATCCGGCAATATGGACCACGATGATGGCTCGTGTGCGCGGTGTAATGCATTTTTCCAGTCGCACAGGATTGAGATTGCAGGTAACAGGATCGACATCCACAAAGACCGGGCGAGCACGAAAATAGATAATCACCTCTGCACTCGCGGTGAAGGTATAGACGGGTACGATCACCTCATCGCCAGGCTGCAGGCCAATCGCATCAAGCGCAAGATGCATAGCCGCGGTCGCCGAATTGACGGCAACCGCATAAGGCGCATCGACTTTCCTGGCAAACTCGCGCTCAAAACGCTTCGTTTTCGGTCCCGTGGTTAACCAGCCGTTACGCAGGGTATCTACCACCTCGTCAATTTCCGCCTGTGTGATATGCGGCACAGCAAACGGCAGAAATGTTGCGCGCGGTTTTCGGACATCTATTGTGGATGTCCCTACACTTCCCCCCCTTGTAGGGAAACTCTTACCTTCCATGAAAGCTGAATACCTCTACTAATGTCTTCAGAATAATGACGATATCGAGGAAGCAGGACCGGTATTCGATATAAAAGAGATCGTATCGCAACTTATGTAATTCGCTATGATCCCCTTCGCCGTAGCCAAACTTCACCTGTGCCCAGCCTGTGAGGCCAGGTTTCACCACTACACGATAGCGGTACATAGGATCGATCCTCTCCATCTCCCTGGCATACACCTCCCTCTCTGGACGAGGACCAATCAGGCTCATGTCTCCTCGCAGGATATTGAACACCTGCGGCAATTCATCCAGGTGGGTCGCGCGCAGTACCCGCCCGACCCGCGTCACCCGTTTATCATGCGCATCCGCCCATATTGCCTGCCCCCCGCTCTCTGCATCCGTGCGCATAGAGCGAAATTTATAAATACGAAACGGCTTTCCTTGAAACCCCAGGCGCTCCTGGCTGTAAAAGATCGGGCCGGGCGAATCCAGGTAAATGAGCAGAGCCATGATCGGTAATGTCAGGAGTAATATCGCCATACCCAGTAGTCCAAAAATGTTGTCTAGCACCACACGCCAGGTCGAATAAAGCAATGAGAGCCGGGATTCAAATGGTATTACCAGGGGCAACCGCTCATGGTTATGCATAACCGGAACTTCGTCACTTACGATTTCATACGCATTGGAACTATTTTCCTGAAGATCAGGCAACATTAGCTTACCTCCTTTCTCCTATCTCCATCATAGTCATCCGTCTTCATACAAGTGTTTATCTCTTTCATTCTACCTCTGACTTTTCCCGACACCAGCCGCCAGGGGTACGCGCTCTTCTGTCTCGAGGTCAGATGCCTTCTTTGTAAGTAACTTCGTAATCTGCTCTTCAAGTGCCTCTACGAGCTTTTCCCGTTCGAAGCGGGCCTCCACAAATGTGCGCCCGCGCCTACCTAATGCATCAGCTACTTCAGGATGTTCTCGCAGGTAGAGGATCGCAGATACAAGTGCTTCAGGATTCTCGGGTTCTACATAGATTGCAGCGCCAGCTTCTTGTTCCACAAGTCGGCGAGCCTCTCCATCCACTCCCAACAAAATAGGTCGAGCACAAGCCATGATTTCAAATATCTTTGCAGGCAGTGTAACCCCGGCCATCGGCAGCTTACGTAAGGGAATGGAGCATACATCAGCCGCGGCAAAGATCCAGGGCATACGCTCATGCGGCTGGGGATCAAGAAACTCGACATTCGCGAGATGGCGCCTTTGAGCTTGCTTCATCAAATCGGCCCGGGTCACACCATCGCCAACGAAAACTATGCGTATATCAGTTTGATTTTGCAACTGCTCGGCCGCATCGAGGAGATTGGTAAGCGCGTACACAAGTCCATGCGTGCCTGCATACAGAACGGTAAAGCGATCATCCCAGCCCAGTTCTGCGCGAGCCTGCATACGAGGCAATGGACGAAACCTGGTAGTATCGGCGCCGTTAGTCAAGAGGAAAACGTGTTCGGGAACAAGTCCACGCTTGATGAGTGTATTACGAATACCCTCCGTAATTGCCCAGACCAGGTCCGCTCGCCGGTAGGTTGACCACTCAAGCCACTGCGCAAGCCGGATTAAGAGGTGATTACGCAACATACCCAATTGAACCGCAACTTCGGGCCAGAGATCAGCGACAGTAAAGATAAAAGGGCAATGTTTACCCAATGCCAGCATGCGTGCCCCAATAGCATTGAAGAGCGGGGGTGATTCGACAATGATTACATCCGGGTGACCAATATCCCTCCACCCAAGCAGAGGCGCCAGACAGCCAAACGAAAGCTGCGCCAGGATGCGCCGCAAAAAGCCTTTATTTGGTGTAATATAGCTCCATACCCGTACGACATTCACACCATCACACACCTCTCGCCTGATGGTATGGCCGCGATACTCCGGCGGCACAATACCAGTAGGAAAGTTAGGAAAAGTTGTCAGCACGGTGACCTGGTATCCATGTTTTACCAGGCACTGCGCGGTTTCACTGATACGTATTGCAGGCGCCGTCTTCTCCGGCGAATAATAAGGAGTCATAAAAAGAATATCTGTCATTATCCGATCCTTATAAATTGCCACCGCCGTTCGATAGATCTCGCCTTCCCTGAAAATCGCCTGCGGCGGTTAAGGCAGGTGTTGTGGTGGCGAACTGCGATTGCTGGTATCCCCCGTCACCAACGGCAAGATAGCGCATCCCGAGGGACTCGACGGCCAGGCGGGAAAGCGCCCGGCGTCCATCAAACACTACCTGGCAATGTGTAAGCCCACTGAAGTCGGCAGCGGCATACTCCTGGTGGTCCGCTTGTAGTATGATCGCGTGAATTTCGTGCTTATTGCGGTCAGGCAGGGGAGTATAACCCAATGCGCATAACTCTTCGTCGCTATAAAGTGGATCATCGGCAAAGACAACCGCGCCGTGGCGTAGCAAGGCCTGCCGGAGCAATGTCGCGCTGGTGAAGGCCGTTTCGCGCACATTCCCACGATATGCAACTCCCAGGATAAGTACGGATTGATGGGCAAGTGAACCTGTTACTGCTTCAATTCGCTGCACTGCGTACTCCGCCATGGCATCATTGACTTGGCGCGCGGCGCGCGGCAACAGCAGGTGAGCCAGCTGGAAGGCTTGCTGCTGCATTTCGTTCTCGAGCAAGCCATTGATGAGAAAATAGGGATAGACAGGGATACAATGACCACCTACACCTACGCCTGGGGTATGAATATGTGAATAAGGCTGCGTGTTCGCGGCAGCGATGGCCGCCGTGACATCGAGTCCGTGCGCATCGGCGTAACGCGCATATTCATTCGCCAGGGCAATATTCACATCACGATAGGTGGTCTCGATCAGCTTGACAAATTCGGCATCATTGGTCGAGGGCATAGTGATAATCTCGGCGTTTAGCACAGAGTGGTAAAATGACTCAGCAGCCATTGTGCTGGCTTCATTGATTCCGCCAACAACCTTTGGATAGTTCTGCAGATCACGGAAGATATGACCAGATGAGACGCGCTCAGGGCTATAGGCCAGATAAAAGTCTTCACCGGCCTTTAGATTCGATATGCGTTCGAGGATATTCCGCAGGCGCAGTGCAGTCGTGCCAACGGGGAGCGTTGTCTCGTAGATCACCAACGTCCCAGGCTGCAAACCAGCCCCAATCGCTGCTGTGGCGGCATCAATCGCGTCAAAGATGACCTCGTGTCGCTCATTGACCATCACCGGCACGATGACAACCACTACGTTAGCCTGGCTCACGGCCCAGGTAGTACCTTGTGTTGCGGAGAGCAAGCCCATTGATACTAAGGAGCGCACTTCAGAAGCAAGTTCAGGCTCCCCATGAACATAAGATATTCCAGCGTTGACCATTTCAACCACCTGGAGATTAACATCGCAACCAATCACTACTCTTCGTCCGTGCCGCGCGTACTGAACTGCAAGAGGAAGACCAATCTTGCCCAGACCAACAACGGACACCATAGGAGCCAAACGTTTTATCTCTATTTCATCAAATTGCATGTTACACCTCTACCCCCGCTTCCACGGCCACTTTTGCTGCCTGGACTCCGTGGTCTTCCTGGTAGGCCATGCTAGAAATCTGGATGGCAGCTTTCAAGACGGCCAGCCCATCTTCACCTGTCACCGAAGGCAGGGCGTCATTATGCAGGGCTGCAAAGATATCCTCGTATTCCAGGCGCAGCGGCTCTGTTTTTTGCACCTTGAGACGGGTCATGGTTCCCTTGTAGGGGTCAGCCAATTCACATCGAGCATACCAATCGCGCCATTACAGAAACGCAGGATGCCCAATACCAGGTCCTCATATTTATTGTGAATGCGGCGCTGGGTTTCTGCGTAGACTCGTTCAATTTCTGCATCGGCCAGGTAGCGCATTACATCA
>VBHV01000575.1 GCA_005881995.1 Chloroflexota bacterium
AAACTGGACACCAAGCTTCTGGATGGTGGGATCAATCTCCACCGCGGTGATCGAATCCACGCCGTAGGCCTCGGCAATCGCCACGTCCGACCCTGTACCCGCACCCAGGATCAGCGCGTGGTGGAAGGTCTTGCCGAAGGTCTTGTAGACGAGCTGGTAAAACGGCTCCTTGTAATGCCAGTCGGTCATCGTTTGATGCCCGCCAGCATTGTTGACATCCACGATATAGCCGTTAGGAACGGCGGGTTCGAGCAAGATTTTATAGTAAGGTGACCAGTACGCGCCCGCCTGCAACTGTCCCACCTCGAGAAGACACACCCCCATCACCACCGCCGCCAGTAACACCACCCGTTTAGCGCTGAGCAGCAGCACAGCCAGGCCAAGCACGGAGAACCACACAAGTGGCGGCAGGGAGAAGTACGACATCGCAGCGAAGGAGGCAATGCCAGCCAGGCTGCCGATGATATCATAGGTGTAGGCGGTAAGCGGCTTGACATGGGTAAATAATTGACCAAAGGATCGAGACAGGGGTATGAAGCAGAGCACTACCATCCCAAATATGATGGGGAGTGCCATATAGTTTTCTGCACCGCTACGCACTTCGCTTGCTCCATAATAGAGTACCTGGATCGAGCGGATATGTAGCTCGAACTTGTTGCTTGCCACGACGTACACGAGCAGTAGCACCAGCAGAGGAAAAGGTGGAAACCAGAAGCGTTTGCGGCGGGCAGCCAGCATCCCCAGGCCGATGCCCAGGAACGAGGCCAGCAAGATGAAGTTAGTGAAATAACTCAGGTAGCGCACGTACGAGGGAATCCAGCGAATGCAGAGCAACTCGAAGAAGAGCATCGTGAAGGAAATGAGGAAAATACGTGCCCGTTTGTCAGCGATAAAGGGATGCTCTGGCGAAAACAAATGTAGGAGTTGGAAGAATCTTGCGCGTAATTCGGTAAAGCGACTAGAGAACGAGTTGCCTTTCGTAGCAGATTCCTTCTGTTTTGTAGTTGTTGAGTCACTCGACTCTTCATCCACTACCGGAAGCTGCTCATTCTCTAAAGAGGCATCTTTCATGGTCTATCCTTTCTGGTTTACATATGCAGAACCACCATGTCTCTCAATCACCACGGGAATAGGTTCTCATTTATTCTATCCATTTTCTAGAATGGCCTGGCAAGAGCAAGATATTGCTTGAATCATTTCTCGAAGACTGGCTGCGTCTATTGTAACGAGAGAGCCGCGCCTATCGTAACGAGAGAATAGAAAAGGGTCAAGTCAAGAATGAAGAAACCAGGACGAATTGCTCTGAAAACGACAGAGCAATTGCACCATTGACACGCAGCCTGTATGACGAATCCCCGTTCAACTTTTCCCTCTTCCTCACGTACATGTGATAAGGTAGTAATAGCTATCATCATGAATTATGGAAAAGGGAACAGCGTATGGAGGACTCACTTCGAGCGGCCAGCAACCCCGGCAGCCAGCCAACTACAACCAATAGAACTACAAGCAAACTTCCGGCGGAAGATACTCTAAACAATACAGATACAGTAAATAGCTCCCCCGAATTACAGCTCGCCGTTGTCGAGGGTTTCCAGGTCGGGCGCGGTGTGGCGCGCCTCGATGCCGCCGATATAGCTCGACTGGGCTGCCAGCCGGGCGATACCATCCTGATTACCGGCGCGCGTACCACCGCTGCTAAAGTCGTGCCGAGCGGCATCGTTGATCGGGGGCAGCAAGCCATCCAAATGGATAGCCAGGTGCGGCAGAACAGTGCGTCAGGTCTGGGTGAGCGCGTGACAGTGCGCAAAGCGAAAGTGCAGAATGCCGAGAAGGTCACATTGCTGCCCCTTACCGGAGGGGCGCCTATTCAGGAGGGTGATTTGCAGTATATCGCCCGTTACCTGGTTGGTTTGCCCGTTACTATCGGCGACCTCATACGCGTCGGCACACCCGGAGCCGCGCCGCGTGAATTTCTCATCATCGGCACAACGCCCGCGACACCCAGCTATAGTGTGCGCAAGCGTGTGACGGGCGAATTAGAAACGCTTGTTCCCCCACAGCCGCAGCCGGTCACCGATACCGAAGCGGTCGTCGTGCATCCAGGAACCATCGTGCGAGCACAGGCGCGTGGCGCGACACGACCCGGCGGCCTGGGGCGTGTCAGCTACGAGGATATTGGTGGCCTTGGCAAAGAACTGCAGCGTATTCGCGAGATGATCGAGTTGCCCCTGAAATACCCGGCAGTCTTTGATCGCCTGGGCGTTGAACCGCCCAAAGGTGTGCTGCTCTACGGCCCTCCTGGAACAGGGAAAACCCTGATTGCCCGCGTGGTAGCATCCGAGACGAACGCAGCCTTCTTCATCATTAACGGCCCCGAAATCATGAATAAATTTTATGGCGAAAGTGAATCGCGCCTGCGTTCCGTCTTCCAGGAAGCGCAGCGGCGCGCGCCCAGCATCATCTTCATCGATGAGCTTGACGCGCTCGCACCCAAACGCAGCGAGACGGGCGGCGAAGTCGAGCGGCGCATTGTTGGGCAATTACTAGCCCTCATGGACGGCATGGCATCGCGCGGCCAGGTCGTGCTGATTGGCGCGACGAACCAGCCCAACGCCCTTGATCCGGCCATGCGCCGTCCGGGCCGCTTTGATCGTGAAATTTCCCTGCGCGTGCCTGATGTGCGCGGGCGCACGGAGATACTCCAGATTCACAGCAAGGATGCCGCGTTGGCCAATGATGTCGATTTCGCGCGCCTGGCCCAATTAACGCCGGGCTTCGTCGGCGCTGACCTGGAGGCCTTGTGCCGCGAGGCCGCCATGATCGCACTGCGGCGTGTCCTGCCACATATCGACTACGAGAAGGGCTATATTCCTTACGCAACGCTCGTCAACCTCAATATCACGATGGCGGATTTCCAGGCCGCTTTGCGCGAGATCGAGCCATCGACCACCCGCGAAGTCTACGTCGAGGTCAGCGAAACGTCATGGGACGATATCGGTGGCCTGGAGAAGGTCAAAGCGCTGCTCACCGAAGGCGTGGAATGGCCACTGCGCTACCCGGAAGTGTATTCCCATGCTAAAGTTGAGCCGCCGCGCGGCGTCTTGCTCTCTGGCCCTCCAGGATCGGGAAAAACGCTGATTGCGCGCGCGCTGGCAAATCAATGTGAAGCCAACTTCATCTCGATTAAAGGGCCGGAATTGCTCTCAAAGTGGGTCGGCGAATCCGAGAAGGGCATCCGTGAAGTTTTCCGCCGGGCGAAGCAAGCCGCGCCATGTATTGTCTTCTTCGATGAGATAGACGCCCTGGCGCCCCATCGCGGTGGAGATATCGACGGACACGTGGGAGACAGGGTCATCGCGCAGTTGCTCACCGAGATGGACGGCGTCGAGGGGCGTGCTGGCGTGATTGTGGTAGCCGCCACCAATCGCCCAGAACTGATCGATACCGCGCTGCTTCGTCCTGGCCGCTTCGACCTGGTGGTTGAGTTAGCCTATCCCAATGAGATCGAACGCCGCGCCATCTTTGCCATCCATACAAAGGGCAGACCACTCGCCCCCGAAATTACATTGGAAGAACTGGCCAGTCTGACCCAGGGACGCAGCGGCGCGGACATCGAGGCCATCTGCCGGCGTGCCGCCCTCTTAGGCTTGCGTGAATGGATCGCTCCTAAATTGATGATCGGCCGCGTACAGGTGACTGAAGAAATCGAGGGAGATCAAGCCACAACACCTCCATCGACTGCGGCTCCAACGCAGCCCGCCATCCCCCCAACTCCATTCTTGATTCGCCCCGACCATTTTGCCACCGCCATTGGAGAGCAGCGCGAACGGTACACCGTGCAAGAAGAGGCAGAAGATGCACGTGTACGCAAACAAGTAGGCCGACAGCGTTTAATTGATATGGCAGCAGATTTAGACGAGCGTGGCAAACCGCCTCTGCGCGGTTTCCGCCTGTGGCTGGCGCGCCTTTTTGGGCTGGTGTGATTTCATTTGAATAATGAAATAAGATGCCTGGTTGATTTGTTGACCTGCATTGTCACGCCCCCACAATGTAATGACATACAGAACACAATGTAGTACAGCATGTATATGTCTGAAAATCCCATTGTATATGATAAACTCTTACATTGTTGCATTTCGCGCAATTACTGATTGGCTACCCACTTACAATTTACAATTGAACTATGGTATAATGAACCTAGTGAGAGATTAAAGAAGCAGTGAAGGGAGAGGAACCAATGCTTATGTCACCTGGATTTGGCCAATCCTCTTCTGCATATCAGGAAAAGGTAACGGAGGCTTACCTGCAGGCCATACGCACCATTGATGATCGCGTAACCCCATTTCTAGGTAAAGCCACCACCCGTGTCCTCATACAGGGTGCCGCCCGGCGCGTATCTGAAACGTATCCTTTTCTTCATTTTCTAGAGAAGATGCCCTACACTGAGGTTGTTCCATCGGTTGTGCGTGAGCAATTGGGCAGTGTCATCCCACAGCAGCTTGCTGCAGGTCTGGATGCGCTGTTACAAGAATGCTTTGCTGGCTTGAAAGAACTCACGGGGGATCTAATTGTACCGCCTCTTCACGAGGAAGTGAGGCGGCAACTCGAACAAATGCCGTAACACATGGACTTGGAGGGCAGCGTGCAACCAGAGTCAAAGGCTACAGCTAGCGCGTACCGCTCCCTCATCGGACAAAATGGGGATCGCTTGACTGCTCTACGCCAGCAGATGCAGTTTTTGAATACTATGGGGAAACGCTTCGTAGCGGCGATAGATCGGTTTCAGGTACACCATGCGCTGCTGGCAACCCTGCAAGAATTGTACCGCTTTTCTGCCTGCACCATTCTACTTAAAGGTGATCCTGCCGAGCTGGCGTTTGAGCTTTCCATCATCCCAAGCTACCCTCTCAGCGAGCCGTTTTTACAGGCCATGATAGAACGTATCGCGCGTGCCGCCGATGCCATCGACTTCCCCAGGGTCACGGCGGAAGAACTGGCGCTGATGG
>VBHV01000696.1 GCA_005881995.1 Chloroflexota bacterium
TACCGCACAAATTCACGGCCTCGCTCTGAGTATTGTGGAACGTTTTCTGGATGAGCCAAATCCCGCTCGTCAGTTAACGTCTGAGCAGCACCAGCAAGTGATGAATACCCTGTTGCATATCCTGAACCTGGCATACGCACCTGCCGTCCAACAGAAGGCGCGAGAATTGCTCGTGCGACAGGGGCGTATGGCTGAAGAGCGCGCGGGCGGTGAGATGGCGGTTGAAGCGTTCATTCAAAATCTCGCATCCAGTGATGATCGCATCGCACACAGCACCATCCAGGCCTTATGCGACATTGGCAGCGCCGCCGTGCCGGGTTTGTTGAAGTCGCTGCGCCAGCAGCCGGCAGAAAGCGCACGCGCGCGCATCGTGGAAACACTGGGCAAGGTGCACGACCCGCGCGCCTTATCGGCGCTCTTGCGCCTGCTGGCCGATCCCTCAATCCTGGTGCAGCAGCAAGTTGCGCAAGCATTGTTCATCTATGCGCCTGAGAGCATCCCCGGTTTGATTTACCAGGTGTTACAGGGCGAAGAAGATCGCGTGGCGGCCCGCGCGGAGGAGATTCTAGGAGATATCGGCGAGGCTGCGGTTGAACCTCTCATAGAGGCTCTGATTCCGCTCGTTCCTGGACGCACCCATTTGCTCGTACGTGCGCTGGCACGCATCCACGATGCAGAGGCTATTCCCCCATTGATTGCTCTGTTGGAGACCGCTGGCGAGGACACGCAGGTAGATCAATCGCTGCTGCTGGCGCTGATCGACGCGCTGGGACAATTCCAGGATGAGCGCGTAGTGGCTCCTTTGATGGAGATGCTGGCAAGTTCCAATGCCCTGTTCTACGAAGGTGCAATCAATGCGCTGAGTAGCCTTGAGATTATCGCCTGCAACCAACTGATTGCCGCGCTGGATGTTGAGCAGGATACCGTCATTACGACACGTGTAGAGCGTGCTTTATTGGGTATGGTGCATTTCCAGGGCGAGCGACTGCTGGCGGCCTTTGCGCGGGGAAGCGAGGTGCAGGCGCGACATATTACCAACGTCTTGCTGGCAAAAGGGCCGGAAGCGGCGCACCTCCTGGTCAGCAATCTTTTCCATCCCAACCGCAATGTGCAGCTCTCGGTGCGCCGGGCATTGGAGCAGATGCCCGGACAGGTGATCGTCCCGGCATTGTTGGAGGTGATAGATCACGCCGACCGTAGCTGGCGCGCAGTAATTGCTGAATACCTGCTCAAACATCCCTACGAGGCCATCCCTCCCCTGGTTGGCCTGTTGGATGACAACGAACGTGGAGGCGCGGCCCAAATGCTCCTGCTGGAGTTCGGATCTATGATTTTACCAGCGCTGGTAACCGGCCTCGATTCCTTGAATGACCTGGCACGAGGACGCTCGCGCCAACTTGTAGCAGCATTGGCGCGTCAAACTCCTGAAGCGCTGGTGAGCACCGTACAACTTTTCACGCTCCCGCCTGTGCTGCTGGAAGGGCTGGAGGATGCACACCTCGTCGGTGATGTCTCAGAGATACTGGTGCTCATGGTTAAGAAGGGAGATGCACGCGGTGAGCAAGTTCTGAACGAATTGCTGGAGTCATTGCGTATTGATGCTCGTCGACACGGCGCGGAAATCACCCTGGTTGAGATTGGGGAGCAAGCGGTGCCAGGCGTGGGCAGCCTCATCACCGATGCAGATCATGCCGTCGCGCAGACCGCGCAGAATATCCTGTGCGAGATGGGCGTACCGGCCTTCTCCTTTATCTGGGCCGCCCACAGCGATGTCAGCAATCGTGCCCGACGGGAAGCGGCACGCACCATCTTTCGCAGAATGCCCACCGTCGTCATCAAAGATGAACTGGTGCAGCTGTTGTCAAGTGACAAACCGGATGATATCTCAATGGCCCTGGCGCTGCTGTTGGAGCGTATTCACGATGAGGCGTTGCAGGCCGAGGGCGAGCATGAAATGATCCCGGTGCTGCTTGAGCATGTGCAGATGCATAGCACCGAACGCGCCAGTCAGCGTATTATCGCTCTCCTGCTCTTGCTTGGCGGTCGTACGGTGATCGATCACATGACGCAGGTCTTGTACGACTTTCCGAGCCACCAGGCGCGTTTCCTGCACGCCTTCCTGCTGCTGGGAGAGGAAGCGGAAGAGACGCTGTTGGAGGTGCTGCACGATTCTGGGGCGTCGCCGCTCCTGCGCTCCGAAGCGGCGGGTATCCTGGGCATCCTCGCGCCGCATATGGATATTCGCGAATACGCCAAAATGCTCGTTGAGTATGGACTCTGGGCTGGTCAATCGCAGGGCTATGCCAACACCTTACAGCAAGACCAGTTAAATGTCTCCTTACGCGCGCTGGGTGGCTTGTTGGCCGGTGGTCACTGGCACGCCGCGGAATTGCAGCACCTGCGCATGCACAGCAAAGACGACAGCCCCGAACGGGAGTTATATGAAATCCTGCTTGGCTGGCGCTATACTCCCTATATCAAGATGCTCGAGCAGGAATTAGACCGTGAGAAGGAAGAGCATAAACAGCATATGATGATCCTCACCGAAGAACTCCTGAACTTGCGTGCGGCCAGAGAAGACCTGGAACAGGAGTTGGAGGGCCTGCACCGTGAACACGGCAAACGCGGCAAGGAACTGGAAAGCGCTGTGCAAACCATCGATGAACTGCGTGAATCACTTGATCGGCTCTCCCACGAGAAGGAGCGCACCCATGATATATTATCGGGTGTTCGACAGGAGAAGCAGACTGTCTACGACCAGCTCCAACAAGTTACACGAGAAAAAGAGCAGGTAGAGGCCGAGCTTGCACAGTTGGAGCAGAACCTGAGAAATTTACGCGGCCCGACGAAAAAATAAAACAGGGTTGTGTATTTACTCTATCTAGAGTATGATGCTCGCAGATTTGTATCATACAAACAGGTACAAACCTGTCGAAAAATTATAGGAGCACAATATGAAAAACGTTCCTCTTCCAGGCAGCCCCGCTCTGCGGCAGGGACTTATCTACGGTGTTATTCTAGCAATTGTTGCAGTTGTTTTCGGCTTTCTTCAAAGTTTTGTTGGATTAGGTCTGCTAGGAAGCATTATCTCTCTCGCAATCTATTTCATCTTTGGATTGCTTGCCGGTCAACGTGCTTCCACGCAAACGGGGAAAATCGGTACCGGTATACTGGCAGGTTTCCTGGCTGGCCTGATAAGTTCAATCATCTCCGCTGTGATTTCTATCATCCTGACCGTTACCAATTTAGATAATGTAACCAGGGCCTTCCAGCAGGCGTCAGATCAACAAGGCTTCCATGTTCATTACACTCCGCAACTGGCGCTCCAGAG
>VBHV01000697.1 GCA_005881995.1 Chloroflexota bacterium
GGCGCACAATCCGATCAGGCCACAGCATCAACGCGATGACGCGTCCGCGCAGTCGCTGTTCGCGCAAACGCCCGCCGAGATAATCGGCCAGCTTGCGAATAGCCGCGCATGTTTCATCGGCATCGGCGGCATGATGGAAACGCACGCGCGCGTTCTGACTCATGGGCGGCGCGTCCGGTACGACCAGGCTGGTATCCGTGCCGTTTGCCAGGTGATACAGCCAGCCGCCTAACTGTCCCAGGCGGCGGCGCAGCCCCTCTTCCGTCAACATGGCTACCTGGGCAAAGGTGGTAATGCCAAAATCCTTGAGGTGTGACACCATTTCGGCAATAGCTACCGAATCGACTTGATCGCCCCTCCCTTCTACTTCAGGTGGGCGCGACGCGTGGCTATCATGCTCACCAAAGTCGGGAAGCGCGCCGGGGATACCCGCGCCTGCCGTTCGCACCTGCAAAAGTAGGGAGAGCTGTAAGGTCTGCACAAACGAGGCTTCGCGGCCGGGTGGAATATACAGGACTCCTTCGCGTCCATCCTTGCGACTCATCAAAGACGCAAGCTCGGCGATGGCCTTGCCATTGGCGATACCAATCATGGCCGTTAGCCCCATCTCCGCGACTTCCGCACAGAGGCGTTCAGCCAGCGTAACAGGCGAGTCAAAGGGCAATTCACAGCCGCGCAAATCGATGAAAGCATCGGCCAGCGGAATAGTTTCGATGATACGTGAATAGGAGCGATAGCGTTCGCGTAACCGGTGCAGCACCGGCTGATAGCGATCATAGGACGCAGGGAGAAAGCGTACGCGAGGAGCAATACGATAGGCGCGGCGTAGCGGCATGCCAGGGCTGACACCCAGGCGCACTGCCGCCGGAGAGGCATCGATTACACGCCCTGGTTCGTTTGGACGGCCCGTCCCTGTGCCAACGACAAAAGCAATGCCGCGTAACGAAGGATCGAACATCTCCTCCAGGGTACAGTAAAAATGACGAATACGTACATGTATGACGCCCTGCCGCACACGTGCGCGTTCCGCCGCGCGAGCTGTCTCCTGGAGATTCGATGACAGACCTATGTACTGATTTTCTGCGACTGCGCCATTCAATGCTGATGGCGTCTGAGATGCGGGTGTATTCAATTGATAGTGCTGCATAGTGGCCTTCTGGATTGTCTTATGTTGTTACTAGATTATATCGCAAAAATGCTGTTCATTGTTATTTCCCACTCTCCACCACATCCTCAAATAGTTCGTCCAGCACGGTCAAACGATGAAAACTTCATACTATACTGACGCGCAGCCCCTCTCTTTATCCAACGCTGAATAAGGTGCAAGTTTGCGTATAAGCTTTTAAAATGATCACGAAAGACAATTTCAGCTTTTACGTGAACTACATTGTCCCTACCATCCCAGGAAGTACAGCAAATCCCCCAGCACAAAACGCACTCGTATAAAATGCCCGTTTTGGACCGCGAAATCATACTCCTTCTGGCTGATGGGCGGCTCCAATGCCTCACAGGTGAGCGGCGCGCCCGCCCGCTCAAGAATGCGTTTCACGATTTCAGGCCCGCGTACCAGTGAGGCCAGCTTCGGACGATGCACTTCCTGCCACTGCGCGCAGAACTGCTCGAACTGCGGGCGGTTCTGCCGCCACAGGGCCAGCTTCTTACTGTAATCGCTCCAACACTCGCGCGCCATTGCCCCGCTGGGGTCGATTGACCGGAAAATGCGGCGAATATACGCCCGCAACTGCTCGTCGTCGGGATAGCAGGCATCGATATTGACGGCAGTGGGATCAAAAGTATCGAGGAAACGCTGGTAGAGTCCCGCGGCGGTAATGGTGGCAACACCGACCTGCGCGCCGTGCAGCGCAAGGCTTCGTTGGTAATGGTCGGCAATCATATCCAACACGTGCGAGATAACGTGTTCCGTGCCTAAGATGGGGCGCGCATCACCACCGCTTCACCATCAGTAGTGCGCTGTCCAATGCCCGCCGCGTTTTCCAGCAAAATGCTATCCAGGTTATCGAGCAGGGCCAGCGGGACTTCGCTATAGTAATCGACCAGGCCGAGCGCGCTGGCAAGATACCAGTCGCCATAGGCCACGAAGCGCGCGCAGCAGTCGCCCAGGCCCGCCACAGTCATCTCCTTTGGCGCGGAAGCCAGGACACGCAGGTCGGCAACGATAGCGGTGGGATAGCGCGAGGGAATGGTACGCTTGACGCCATCCTTGAGCAGAACCGCCATATTGGCGGCATAGGCGGTGACGGAGTTGGCCGTTGGGCAGCAGATATAGACCATGCGCGGCTGATCGGGGTGCCGCTGGTCATAGAGATAGGCGGCGTGCTTGGCGATATCGGTGATGGTGCCCGAACCCAGCGCGATAACGGCACTTGCTCCTGTTCCCATCTGCCCATGCTCCAGATCCCACAGGACACCCTCAACATGATCATAGTCGGCATGCACCAGCCCGTACTCATCGCCTTCCAGCCAGACTGCGCTCTCATCGTAGCCGGCCACGTACAGCAAATCCCGCGCAAAGCGTTTCAGGTCCACATCATCGCGCAGCATAGGCGTTTCGTCCAACACAAACAAGACGCTCGCGC
>VBHV01000698.1 GCA_005881995.1 Chloroflexota bacterium
AGCGCGCTGCAAAACGGCGGGTAGTTCCATCAAGGCGCTAGGGCCGATGAGGATTTCATCGATATCAATGGGACGCAGCGCGCCCTGGGGATCGTCCTGCACCGTCAACCAGCGTTTCAACGTGGGTATATCGGCAGGGTCAAGAGGAAATGTTGCACCGGTCATCGTTTCGCCGCCTTTCGGAAAGGTTCTTGCAGAGCGTCATATACTTCGCGGTAGAGCGCGTAGGCATCGTCATACACCTGGCGATGGGTCGGGTCGGGTTCGACGTAGGAAGCAATACCAACAGCTGAGCTGGCCGCCTCCCGCAGATCGGCAAACAGGCCGCCCGCAACGCCTGCCAGCATGGCTGCACCCAGCGCGGTTGTCTCCAGTTCGCGCGGGACGCTCACCAGTTTACCCGTCACATCGGCCTTGATCTGCAGCCATAAGCGCCCGCGCGCGCCGCCCGCTACAGCACGAATCTCTTGTGGGTTCAGGCCAATCTCCGCCATGCGATCTACATTGTCTTTCAGCCCATAGGCCGTGCCCTCCAGGATGGCGCGCACCATGTGGCCGCGTCCATGCGCCAGGCTCAGACCGAAGAAGACTCCACGAGCATCGGAGTTCCAGGTGGGGGTCATGGCTCCACTCAGGCAGGGGAGGAAGATCAGGCCATCGGCGGCGGCTGGGGTCTGCGCGGCTTCGCCATTCAAGAGGTCGTAGGCGCTGATGCCGCGCCGCTCAGCCCCGGCGCGTTCGTGCGGTGCGAGCGCATCCAGGAACCAGCGATAACTGCCGCCTGAGACGAAGCCGGGGTTTTCGATCAGCCAGGCGTGGGGATCGGCATGGCAATGAGTTTCTAAGAGTCCCCCTTCATCGAAAACAGGAACGGTTGCCACTGCGCAAACTGGCTCGGCCGTTCCGTTAATATCACAGACGACGCTGCTGCTGGTGACACCTGCACCAACGCACGCA
>VBHV01000699.1 GCA_005881995.1 Chloroflexota bacterium
TGCTTTCGTCACTGCGAAGCAAGTTGGAGCACTTTGATCTGGGCATTTCCACCGTGCGGGAATGCGGCTGTAGCCTGATCAGTTTGACGTCCCATAGCCCTTCGCGTCAAGCAACGAATGCTTGCAGTAAGCCCTGCTGTCAAAATAAAGCAAGCGAACTCACTTAATTTGATGTTGGTGGCGAAATCGATATTGCCATCAAGCAGCCTCTTTCATAAAGCGAGCAAAGTGCGAGAGATGAGAGGGATGTGGGGAAACGCCCGTCAACCAATCGTGTAAGCGACACATATTGATGGCAGTGGCGGTTACCACGTGCTGAAGATGGGTGCGAGGTTCCCCAATGTAGCGCGAACGGCGCAACCCCATGCGGCGAACTCCCTGGGCATGAGTGCCTTCTATCCCTGCCCGTTGATCGTACAACTGAGTAAACTCCTCGGTCTGCTCTCGTTGGCGAGCGGCCTCGAGTGCTTCGTAGGTCTTCGACGTTGAGCCGCCTGGGTGAACCAGGAGCGGAGGTTTCGCTTTACACGCACTTCCTGGTGCGTGAGGATGGCATGGCTCTTTATGGCTTTACGGGAGAAGAGGAACGAGATGCTTTCGAGAAGCTGATCACGATCAGCGGGGTTGGTCCCAAGATCGCTTTAGCGCTGTTATCTATGATGGACGCGCGCACGCTTTTCAAAGCCATCGCGGATGAGGATCAACAACGCCTGGGAATGGTGCCAGGTGTTGGCAAAAAGCTTGCAGCAAAATTAGTGCTTGAACTGAAGGGGAAGCTCCCATCACTGGTGGCTCTGGGGGGCGCATCAGCACTCTCACCTGGCGGTAAGATACAGTCCGAGGTACTCGAGGCCTTGATGGGGCTGGGGTTCTCCGCTGCGGAGGCACAGGCAGCGTTGCTAAAGATTCCTCAAGATCGGCCTATGACGCTGGAAGAGCAAATTACTTACGCCTTGCGCTCCTTCGCTCGAGAATAATATCTATGGAGGATGCTGATGGCAATCGATGCACACCTGCCGCCAGCGTGCGCTTTCGCAATTTCCGTACTTGTTGAACGTGATATGGACCCCGAAGCTGTACCAGAAGAAGCCGTTGAGGCAGCGCAGCTACATTTAACGACCTGCGTGCGCTGTCTTGCTTCACCCCCTGCGATCAGTCCGCCACGCAAGAAGAAAAAGCCGCGCCGCGTGATGGAGTCAGATACACAGTTCGAGACCTACACGCCAACTCCATACGAAGAAGCTGCTCCTCCCTCGATACCTCCGGGCGCATATGCTACGGTGGCAACCGATGGCGCGCCAAAGCCGGCCACTACATTCGGGGAACCATCAATGCCAGTTGCCGTTCCGCAGCCTAAACAACCAGCATCCACAGTTCCATCGGCAGAGGCAGCAAAAACTCCTGTTCCCAAGACGCCAGCGCCCTCAAAGCTCCCAGCTGTCATTGATGGACCGGTGAACTGTACGCAATGCCGCCAGGCGTTGAAAGATTACGCCGAAGCGATGGATACCGGTCAGAATGTGGAATTGCTCTTTCCAGCGATGCATGAGCACCTGTTGAACTGCCAGACGGGTTGCCTGGTGCTGTTAGACCTGTTCCGGCAGGAGGCAAAGGCCAGCCGCAAATTTCGCCGCCGCCCGGTGCGCGACCCGTTCAGTGCCATTGGCTGGGAACTGTCGGGCTTTTTTCGCGGCGGACAGGTGACAATATCACCCATGGCACTCGCCTATGGCACGCTGATACTCTTGCTGTTGATTACCTCGCTGAGCGTCTACCTATCCATCCGTTGGGACGATGCACGCTATTATCATGCTCCTCTCCAAAAGATCATTATCCCGACACCTGACGGAATTGGTTTGAGCGATGGTCTCAAGGTTTACGACGCCTGTAACGCCAGCAGCTACCAGGATAAGCGGGAGGCGGCGCAGGCATTGCAAGCCAGGAACCTGACCAGGGCCGGGAGTTTGTTTGCGTCGGCCACCAGTGTGGTCAGCACAGATACGACTGGCTGCAACGGCGCGGAGGCCGCGAT
>VBHV01000576.1:0-1735 GCA_005881995.1 Chloroflexota bacterium
GGATCAAAGAAGCTGGGAACACCTTGTGAATCTCATTGATCAAAGTGGCAATCAAACCTCTCTCGATGCCATAGGTAAAATTCTAGGCCTTGAAAGCAGGTCTCAAGAAGTTGAAGCCCTGGCTGCACGGGGAAATATGACCACTATAGTACGCACACTCCATGACAAAGGTAGCCAGTTAATGGATATGCTCATCTATTCACTTTCTCAAGGTAAGCTATGCATCGTCGATATTTCACAAATGCGTGGTACCCAGGGATTGATGCTCTCAGGCCTGATCTTGCGCCGTATCTTTGACCGCAATCAGAAGGAGTTCACCGAGGCTTCCCCAAAGACTATTCCCACCATCGCCGTTATAGAAGAAGCTCAATCGGTGTTGAATGGGAAAACCACTACGTCCGAACCTTATATTACCTGGGTGAAAGAGGGCAGAAAGTATGATCTTGGCGCATTACTCATCACACAGCAGCCAGGAAGCATTCCCACCGACATTTTAAGCCAGGGAGATAACTGGTTTATCTTTCACTTGCTCTCCACTGCCGATCTTCTCAATCTTCAAAGAGCCAATGCACATTTCAGCAACGATATCCTCAGTGTACTTTTGAATGAACCTATCCCTGGGCAAGGAGTCTTCTGGAGTTCTGTCGGGGGCAAACCTTATCCCATTTCTTTACGAGTGTTTTCGTTTGAGTATATATATTCCGTTTTAGACCCAACCTATAGCAGGCCAGCAATAGAAACGTTTGCCCGCAAGCTCACAGCAAAGTTCCAAAGCGCTTTAGAACCACGCTTAGAACTGCTTGATGAATCTGCTATACCTGCTGAAAACGAACCGGTTTCGAACACAGAAGTGGAAGAACCTGTAGATACACTTGCAGTGTATAAGGGAAAAGCTATAGAAGCCTTTCGAGCTAATCGCTACCTCGTGGAGAAAATTGGCGGAGAAGGTATGTCCTGGGGATGGATAACACAATTTCTCAAAGAAAACCTTCCAGATACATTAGAAGATCGAAACGAGATTGCTTATCACCTGGTAAGAGAAGCCCTCGAACTCACTTTAGGACCAGAAAATGCTGCTTGGCACACATTCAAACAACCAGGACGAAACGGAAAGCTTATAACCTGGGTACAAGCAATCAGGAAAACGTGAGGTTTACTCCAGTTCACATGTATTGAATACAACTGACACAAGTGATACATTGATACAAACCCTGTATCGTCATTCGCTTCGAGACCAGAGCAACAACGGAAAGCAGGTATATGAGCAACAAACATAAACCAATGCCTCGCTTCAACAATGAGGATGAGGAACGGAGATTCTGGGCAACTCAGGATTCTATTAAGTATATCGATTGGAGCAAAGCGGAAAGAAATCCCACCTTTACTCATCTAAAACCATCCGCAAAGAACAGACGCCGTGTCGAATAAACATCCCAGACAGCGTCGTCGAGAGGAACTTACAAGCACATGGGCACCATTGAAACCCGCATAGATCGCAGCAGCCCCGCATTTCAGGAAAACACCCACTATTTCCATTCACTACTTGAGCAACTAAATGAGCGTATCCGGCTGGTGATGCAAGGGGGAGGCGAGGAGGCCATCGCCAAACACCGCAAACGCAACAAACTGCTGGCGCGCGAACGCATTCAACTGCTCTGCGACCCCGATACGCCCTTTCTGGAATTGAGCCCCCTGGCGGCATGGGATATGTATGACAACGACGCGCCATCGGCAG
>VBHV01000576.1:1781-12086 GCA_005881995.1 Chloroflexota bacterium
CAAAAAGCACCTGCGCGCGCAGGAAATCGCCGAACAGAACCACCTTCCCTGCATCTATCTCGTCGATTCCGGCGGCGCGTTTCTTCCCTTGCAGGCGGATGTCTTTCCTGACCGCGATCATTTTGGGCGCATCTTCTATAATGAGGCGCGCATGTCCAGCCAGCGCATCCCGCAGATCTCCGCTGTCATGGGTTCCTGCACGGCAGGAGGCGCGTATGTACCTGCCATGAGCGATGAAACCGTTATCGTGCGCGGCAATGGCACCATCTTCCTGGCAGGCCCACCGCTCGTCAAGGCCGCGACAGGCGAGGAGGTCAGCGCGGAAGAGCTGGGAGGCGCGGATGTACACTGCCGCACCTCCGGCGTCACCGATCATTATGCCCTCAATGATGAACATGCCCTGGCCATCTGCCGCAGCATTGTCTCCAACCTCAACCGGCGCAAATATATTCCCTGGGAGATCCGCGTGCCTGAACCGCCGCTGTATGATCCCGCAGAACTCTACGGTATTGTCCCCAGGGATAGCCGCAGGAGCTACGATGTGCGCGAAGTCATCGCCCGCATCGTCGATGGCAGCCGCTTCCACGAGTTCAAGGAGTTGTACGGCACAACGCTGATCTGCGGCTATGCCCATCTCATGGGTTATCCGGTAGGCGTTATCGCCAATAACGGCATCCTTTTCTCTGAAAGCGCGCTCAAAGCCACCCATTTCATCGAACTGTGCGCCCAGCGCCAGACGCCCCTCATATTCTTGCAGAATATCACCGGCTTTATGGTGGGTCGGCAATACGAAAACGGCGGTATCGCCAAGGACGGCGCGAAAATGGTCATGGCGGTCGCCAACGCGCCCGTCCCGCGCTTCACCGTGATTATCGGCGGCTCCTTCGGGGCGGGCAATTATGGCATGTGCGGGCGCGCTTATTCCCCGCGACAGTTGTGGATGTGGCCCAACGCGCGTATCTCGGTCATGGGCGGAGAACAGGCCGCGAGCGTGCTGGCAACCGTGAGTGGCAAAAGCATGAGCGAGGAAGAAGAGGCGGCCTTCAAACAACCTATTCTCGATAAATACGAGGCAGAGGGCAATCCTTACTACAGTACCGCGCGTATCTGGGATGATGGCATCATTGATCCACGCGACACGCGCACTGTGCTCGCGCTGGGCATTGCCGCCTCACTGAATGCGCCCATGCCCGATACGCCATTCGGCGTCTTCCGTATGTAAGCATTGTAGGGACAGGGAGCGGTGTGGAGAGGCGGCGGGGGCCTCGTGCCTGTCCTCGATGGAAATAACAATAACGAGGGATAACATCTTCCCTCAAAGTCAGATGCAAAGGAGAGACGATGCCAACATACACACATATCACGGTTGACCACAGCTACCAGGACAAAGTAGCGACCATCACTATGCGCCGTGCCGAGGCGCGCAATGCTTTTAACACGCAGCTGGTCAAAGACCTGTACAATGCATTTACAGAGCTGCGTACCGATGCTCGCCTGCATGCAGTTGTATTGACCGGGGATGGGCCAGCCTTCAGCGCCGGAGCAGATTTGAACATGATGAAGGCATCCGCCGCGTTCTCGCAAGAGCAAAACCTGAAAGATGCGTTCTTTATGGCGGATCTCTTTGATACCATCAATACCTGCCCATGCCCGGTCATTGCTCGTGTCAACGGCACCGCTATGGGTGGCGGTTTAGGCCTGCTTGCCGTCTGTGATATCGTGATTGCAGTCCAGGAAGCGCAACTGGCCTTCAGCGAAGTTCGACTCGGCATAGCGCCCGCCGTTATCTCACCCTACGTGGTGCGCAAAATCGGCTCATCCCACGCGCGCATGCTCTTCGTTACAGGCGAAGGCTTCAGCGCCGCCTATGCGCGTGAGATTGGTCTCGTCCACATCGTTACCACACCCGAAGAACTTGATGCGGCTGTGGGGAAGAAAGTGGCTGAGTTACTGAAAAGCGCGCCCCTGGCTATACGCGCCTGCAAAGCCCTGGCTCTGAACGTCGGGTATATGGATCATGATACCGCCCGCCGTTATACGGCTGAGACCAACGCCAGGCTGCGGGTGAGCGAAGAAGGTCAGGAAGGCCTGCAGGCGTTTCTGGAAAAACGCCAACCCAATTGGATTTCGTAGGGACAATGGGAGGGGATGAGGAAGTGCGGGGGCCTTGTGCTTGTCCTCCCTGGGGAATCGAGAAGCCACGCTGGACAAGCACAAGGCCCCCGCACCGCACCACTCCACCCCTTGTCCCTACGAATTGTAGAACGGTCAGGTAATCGAGTATGTTCAAGAAAGTTTTGATTGCCAACCGGGGCGAAATAGCTATACGCATTATGGCTACCTGCCGCGAGATGGGCATCCAAACTGTCGCCGTGTATTCGGAGGCAGATCGCCACGCGCGTCATGTGCGGGAAGCCGACGAAGCCTACTATATTGGCCCTGCGCCAGCCCCGCAAAGCTACCTGCGTATCCCAACCATCATCGAGGTTGCCAGGCAAAGCGGGGCCGAGGCTATTCACCCCGGCTACGGCTTCCTCTCCGAAAATGCAGCTTTCGTGGAGGCATGTGAGCAGGCGGGTATCGTATTTATCGGGCCTCCAGCCCCGGCTATGCGCCTCATGGGATCGAAGATCGCCGCCAAACAACTGGCGCAGTCGGTTGGCGCACCCACCATTCCAGGCTATAACGGCGAGAACCAGGATGATGCCGTGTTATTTCAGGAAGCACAGCGCACCGGTTTCCCCCTGCTGATTAAAGCCTCGGCTGGTGGCGGGGGCAAGGGTATGCGTGAGGTGCATGCTGCAAGCGACTTTCTTGAGCAACTGGCCGGAGCCAGGCGCGAGGCCCAGAACGCCTTTGGTGACGGGACGGTCTTTCTCGAACGCCTGATACAGCAGCCTCGCCATGTCGAAATACAGGTCTTAGGCGACCAATTCGGCAATCTGATCCATCTCGGCGAGCGCGAATGCTCTATCCAGCGCCGCCACCAGAAAATTGTCGAGGAGAGTCCATCCACGGCTCTTACGCCTGACTTACGTGCCGCAATGGGCGAGGCTGCCGTGCGTATCGCCAAGGCCGCCGCATATGTCAACGCCGGTACGCTTGAGTTCATGCTCGATACCGACAAACGCTTCTACTTTCTTGAAATGAATACGCGCCTGCAGGTGGAGCATCCCGTTACCGAACTCGTCACCGGCATTGATCTGGTGCGGCACCAACTACGAATTGCCTCAGGCGAGCCGCTTGGACTGGTGCAGGAGCAAATCAGCCCACGCGGCCATGCCATTGAAGTACGCCTCTACGCCGAAGACCCACAGCAGAACTTCCTTCCATCCACAGGCACCGTCACCACCTTTCTCAAACCGGCAGGGCCTGGTATACGCGTCGATAGTGGTATCGCAAGCGGGGACGAAATCACCCAGTATTACGACCCCATGATCGCCAAAGTGATCGTCTATGGGGAAGATCGCCCCGCGGCAATCGCCCGGCTCCAGGCAGCATTAGAGCAGCAGGTGGTCTTTGGCGTCACAACCAACGCTCCGCTCTTGCATGCCATTGCCGTTCACCCTGCATTTCGCGAGGGACGCACCTACACGAATTTCCTGGACGAATATGGATTGATTGGTGAAGTAACTGAGCAGCAATCGGAGGGAGTGCAGCCCGATACATATGCTTTATTCGCGGCAGCGTGCTATGATCTACTTAGCCAGGCTGCGCCAGGACCTTCTTACAATGGAGCAGTATTCTCGAACAATCCCTGGCAAACACTTGGACCCTGGCGCATGATCGGCGAATCCAGGAGCATTACCTACAGCTATCATGGGCAACCCTACCAGGTAGCACTCTCACCATCACCAGGTGCTTCTGGCTTATGGAAGATACAGTTGCAGGGAGATCACGGGAAGCCAGCCGCGCAAATTGGCTGCATCTTCGGTGCTGATGGGCTGGTGCTGTTGCAAGAGGGAGCCAGGCAGGTTCGCACGTATGTCCAGCGCCTGGATAACGAGACGCAGGTCATTATTCATGGACAAATGTACCGGTTTGAACGACGACAGCCGCCTGATGTTGATGCGACCGCGCATGGCGGTAATCCGGCCAGCGCCCAGAAAACGCTCACCGCGCCGATGGCGGGAACCATCGTCAAAGTGCAGGTACAGGATGGTCAGGTGGTGCAACATCGCCAGGTACTGGTCATCCTCAGCGCCATGAAAATGGAGCATACGATCGTTGCGCCCTACGAGGGCAAGGTGCGGCGTGTTCATTACCAGGAGGGCGATGTTGTGAAAGGCGGAGCGGTTCTCGTCGAAATGGAATAATCTGAAAGGACAAATAAGCATGCAGATCGGTTTTATCGGCATTGGCGTCATGGGCCGGCCCATGGCGCTGAATTTACTCAAAGCAGAACATCATGTCACTATCTACGCGCGCCATCCCGACAAGCCAGAAGTACAGGAGGTACTGAACGCGGGCGCGAAACTCGCACCATCTCCACGAGCTGTAGCGATGGCCTCGGATATCGTCATCACCATGCTGCCCAATTCTCCCGAGGTCGAGGAGGTTGTAACCGGGCCGCATGGGATACTAGAGGGTGCGCGCAAAGGTTTGATCATCATCGATATGAGCACCATTGCGCCCGCCGTGAGTCGCAAACTGGCGCAGACCACGTCTACACGCGAAGTTCACTTCCTCGACGCGCCCGTCAGCGGCGGCTCGCAGGGCGCGGTCAATGGTACGCTTACCATCATGGTCGGCGGCGAACGCGAGATATTTGAACAGGTGCGCCCGGTGCTCGAAGCGATGGGCAAGAAGGAGAATATCTTCCACGTCGGGCCTAACGGTGCGGGTGAGGTCGTCAAAATCGTGAATAATATCCTGTGCGGTGCGATTGCAGCCTCTATAGCCGAGTCGTTTGTGCTGGGCGTGAAGGCGGGCGCGGATGCCGATACGATGGCAAAGGTCATCGGCGTCAGCAGTGGCGCGAGCTGGCAGCTCTCCAACCAATTCCCGCTGCGCGCCTTCAACGGCAGTTTCCAACCCGGTTTTATGACCGACCTGCTGCATAAAGATCTCGGCCTGGCGCTCGACCTGGCTGCCGAGAATACCACTCCTGCGGCCATGACCGCCCTCACACGCCAGATGTACGAGATGGCACGCGCGGAAGGCTATGGCCGCGAGGATTATACATCGCTGCTCAAAGTGTTAGAGCAGATGGCGGGGGTTAAGGTACGAAGTTCGTAGGATCGCTTTATTGCTACGGAACAGCTTGAATCAGCCCGTGCGAAATGGTCATGCCCAGCACCAGAACTGCCGCGAGGCCAAAGTAGGCCAGCGTCAATACGATACGCTCGCTGATCGATACCTTATAGTAGGCTTGAGCTTCGGGAGTATTGGCGACGGAGCGACGTGACCAGAGCTGCGTTCCTGCCATGAGGATAAAGAAGAGCAGCCAGATCGAAATGCTACCGTACCGGATAAAAGACCAGACCTGGAAAGCCACCAGTCCTAGAAAACCTATAATCCACATACGCCGGTCAATGGCGGCTAATATGCGTCCGCCATCAAATGGGATGATCGGGATCAGGTTGAACAGGTTGATGAAAAAGCCAAAGTAGGCCAGCGGCGCCCAGATGGAACCGGGATTGCTTTGCGCGAGCAGGAAACAGACCGAGGCTGCTAATGCCCCGGCTATCGGCCCGGCAATGCCCACCTCCGCCTCGTCGCGCGCATTCTTGGGCATCCGGCGCATGAGGACTGCCGCGCCCAGCAATGGGATGAAAATCATGCCCCCTATCGGTATGCCTTTCATCTTCATCACCACTGCGTGCCCCATCTCATGAATGAAGAGCAGCGCCACCAGCCCTACAGCAAATTGCCAGCCGAAGATGAGCGCGTAGACCCCGATAGAGATGAGCGCGGTAATACCGGCAAAACCGACCTTGGCAAAAAGCAGCAGCAAGGTATTGAATTTCACGAGCAGCGCGACAATGGTTGCGCCAAGCCCACCCAGGCCCGCCAACCCCTTGCGTTTCTTACCCTCTTCAGCAGTCTATACGCGCTCATTTGAGCAGGATCATAGGCGTACATGTCAGGCGAGGCAGGAGGAGTATAGGCAGGATAGGTCGGGGGCGACTCCAAAGACTGTACCGGTTGCGCAGAACGAGGGGTCTTCGATTCTTCCTGCTTGTAGTACGTGGGATCGGAATAATCAGAAGTATTTCCAATACTTCCGTACTCTCGATAGTCAGCAAATTCGTCAGGATTCCAGGACATTCCAGCCTCGCTTCTGCATAGTCATGTTTTCATTATGTATAATCTTACCATATAAGCATACCATATATACGTTCAACATGCGCCCGCAGTTGTTTTATTCCGCTTCCACGGGCTAACCTCTACAGGGTGATGTTGAAGATCGTGCTGAGCAGCAATAACACGATCAGGATAGTGATGACGACGACGGTTGCCCAGGCGATGATGTTGAAGCCAAGTTTATTGACATGACGCCCCATCAAACGGCGATTGTTGACCAGCAGGATAATGAAGACCAGCAGAATGGGCAGCATGGCAGCATTCAAATCTTGCAGCACGATCAGCACTTGAATGATGGGAAGTCCCGGTATGAGCGTAATCAGTACGCCCAGGACGATTAAGCCCGTGAAAATACTCTGGAAGACAGGAGCCTCGCTAAAGCTGCGTGAGACACCTCGCTCAAAACCGAATGCTTCACAAATACCGTAAGCCGTAGAGAGGGGGAGAACAGCCGCCGCCAGGAGCGACGCTCCAAATAACCCAATGCCAAAGAGGTATCTTGCATACGGCCCGGCAAAAGCTTGTAACGAAAAGGCCGCATCTAACGCGGTTTGCACGTCACGATGGTTCACAAAGAGCGTCGCGCCTGTCGCAATCACTACAAATCCCGCAATAAGCATAGCAAAGGCAGTACCGCTAAAGATATCGAGTTGTTCGTAGAAGTAGTCAGCGGTGGAAATACCTTTATCAGCAACCGAGGATTGCACAAAAAACTGCATGTACGGGCTGATCGTAGTCCCTACGAGCGCGACCGCGGTGAGTAAATAGCCGCTATCTCGACTGAGAGAGGGCAAGATCAACTGATGGCCAATATCACCCCAGGCAGGATGGGCCGCGAATGCCGCCGGGATATAGGCAAGAAAGCCCAACGACATCAGCAAAAAGACTTTCTCTACCCGGCGGTAGGAACCCTTAATTACAAGCCACCATAGAATCAGCCCGGCAAGCGGCACGACCAGATAGACGAAAGGAGTTCGCGTATCATTCGCCAGCACCTGCACACTGGCGGCGATGCCAAGAAATTCAGAAACGGTTACGCCCGTATTGGCGATGAGCAGCGCCAGCATCGCCAGCACAGTCCAGCGCACGCCAAATTGCTCGCGAATGAGATCGGCCAGGCCTTTGCCCGTCACCGTTCCCATACGAGCACACATCTCCTGCACGATTGCCAGGCAAAAACCGGAGATGGCGAGCGCCCACAGCAGACTATAGCCGTATCTTGCGCCGGACTGTGAAAATGTGGCGATGCCCCCTGCATCATTGCCGGCATTCGCGGCGATCAATCCCGGTCCCAATACCGCAAGGAGGCGAAATAATCCGGAAGAACGACTTAAACGAAAACGCGGCCGCGCCTGCTTTTTCTGTTCAGCGCGGCCTTTGACCACAAGCTTCTGTGCTTCCTGGGGAGGTGTTTCCATAGGTAGCGCACTCAGGAAAGAAGAGATGCAAAACTGCTCTGACCTGTTTTTCCTTTCCTCCTAGGTTGGTGCAGATAATAGCATGCTCTCCCGAGAGTTGCAAGTTCAAAATAGCAGCGTAGCCCAGACTTCCCTATCGCTCTCCCTTTATCACGCCTTCAAGATGCAGGCGTAATAAATTCAGCGCGGCCAGGACTGCGAGGCGTTTGTTGTCTTCGCGAGCGGCACGCCAGCCCGGCCCCATGCCGGTGACTACCCCCTCTGGCCCTTCAATGGCAATGTGCACTGTGCCAACAGGTTTATCCTCCTGCTTCTCCGGCCCGGCCACGCCGGTAATACCCAGCCCATAGTCGGCGTTAAATTGTTCGCGCATAGCATGAGCCATGGCCCGCGCCGTCTCCTCGCTCACGACACCATAGCGATCTATGATTTCGGGCGGCAAACCCATTTGCACTTTGAGATCGGGGCTGTATGATACAACGCCTCCAATAAAGTGCTTGGAACTACCTGGATCATCGGTGATAGTACTCGCCAGCAGTCCACCGGTTACCGATTCCATGACGGCTAGCCACTGATGGCGTTCTGAAAGGTACCTGCCTACCACTCTCTGCAGCGTATCTTTATCAACACCAAAGATATAATGCCCAAGGATCTGACGCACCTGCGCCTCCATAGCTGCCACCTGCTCTTCCGCTAGTTCACGAGTTTTGGCCTTCGCCGTAATACGCACATCAATAGCATCGGACTTGGCATAGGTAGCGATGGTCGGATTGGTGTTGTGCAGCAGGGCATCCAATTTCTCTTCTACCGTGGATTCACCCAGGCCCCAGACACGCAGGATGCGCGTAAAGATCAGGCCGCCGGCGTAGGGACTGAGGCGCGGGATGACTTCGTGTTCCCACATGTGATACATCTCTCGCGGCACCCCTGGCATGGCGACAATGATACGCCCATCCTTCTCAACCCACCAGCCTGGCGCCGTGCCCCGTGGATTAGGCAGCGCCTGGGCTGAAGGAATCAAGGTGGCCTGCTTGATGTTCCGCTCAGGCATCTGCGCGTGACGGACGGCAAATATCCTCCGTAATTCTTCTTCCAGGCGCGGGTCTACCTGCATCGTCTCGCCCAGGAGTGCGCTAATCGATTCGCGCGCAAGATCATCCTCCGTCGGTCCCAGGCCGCCCGTCATAATAATCAGTTCCGAGCGTTCCCAGGCTCGACGCAGCGTCTCAACGATACGTCCCTGGTTATCTCCCACCTGGGAGACAAAATAGAGATCGATCCCCAGCGACGCGAGGCTCTGGGCAAGATAGGTCGCGTTGGTATCGGTAATATGGCCCAGCAGTAGTTCAGTGCCACAGGAGAGTATTTCGGCGCGCATGCATCCTCCAGTTACGGGCGAGAGATTTCGCCCCTACAGTGCTCATTTTAGCGGTTTGTGTCCATATCATATCACTTCTAGCGACAAAGGCCGTCTTTGCTAACAAACAGACTCTATATGCATTACAATCAACATATTGTGCTCAAATCCATAAGAATGTCAATATGTTGTGCCAAAACCCTTGCAATTCCCGTTCTTTACAGGTATACTGAGTTGCGGGTGTTAAAAAACATCCGGTATTTGCAAACGCATTCGCGACATACGCGCTATGTTGCGCCTGTTGTAGACGTAAAAAAAGAAGGAGCCATAGTCAATGGTGGAACAGAAGACGAACACTACTGCCGCCCAGCAGAGTGTTGATGCCCTCGACCCTCAGCACATGACACACCTGGAAGGGATTCGTCAAAAGGTATTCATGGATAGGTATTCGCTCAAGGACCCCGCCGGGCAACCACTCGAATTCTATCCCGAACAGCTCTGGGCGCGGGTAGCGCGAGGCATCGCCGCCGTAGAGAAGACCGAGGAGCTACAGGCCCACTGGGAAAAACGCTTTTACGAGGCGCTTTCCGATTTCCAGTTTGTGCCAGGTGGGCGCATCCTGGCAGGCGCAGGATCGGGCCACCAGGTCACATTCTATAACTGTATGCCACCTGACCAGGAAGTGCTTACAGCAGATGGTTATCGACCAATTTCCGAAATCAAGATTGGCGATCTTGTGGTGACACATCGCAATCGTCTGCGCCCAGTATTGCATAAGTTTGAGCGCGAGACTGAGGAAGCACTCTACATCATCCGACCTAAGAAAATGGGCTACGATGATTTGCGCGTGACAGGCGACCACAAAGTATACGTTGTCCGCTCGGAATGGGTGAACACGCATAGGTCGCGTGATGGTCTTCGTTTGCAGCATGAGCCGGATTGGATTCCCGCCAAAGACATTAAACCTGGTGATTACGTTGCCGTCGCATATAACAGCGAGGAATCCTCTCCCGACACAATCTCTCTCCAGGATTACGTTTCAGGATATGAGGTACAGGACGGCAAGCTCTTCAAAGCGACAACGCGCGGCTCTCATGGTTATGTATCAGATTGGGGAACACATTACAAGCTCAACAATAGTCTGACTCTCGATGGAGAATTGTGCTACCTGTTAGGGCGCTGGCTTGGTGACGGTTGTGTGACCCATCGCACCGGCACAGATAT
>VBHV01000577.1 GCA_005881995.1 Chloroflexota bacterium
CGATAGGCTTCCACGTCGTTATTCCAGGCGCCCAGCCCGGCCAGTTCGTCGGCGCGCTCATTGTGGGCGTGTCCTGCATGGCCGCGCACCCATACAAAGGTTGGTGGAGTGGTGCGCTTTTTGAGCAGCACACGATACAAATCCCACAGGTCAGAATTGGCCTTCACTTTAAAGACGCCTGTCGCTACTTTGATGGTATACTCGCTATCGCTATGAATAGTCAAAGGCTGGTCGCGCGGCGCGAGACACAACGCGGCAAGCACAGCCGCAATCTCGGCGCGATTATTGGTGGTGGTTGGGGATGCGGGAATATGGCCGTAGCATTCGATACGCGGCGCGCCCTCGCGGATATGCTCGCCATCAACATGATCTACGGAGGCCAGGATCACGCTCCAACCGGCTGGCCCTCCAGGGTTCTGGATGCAAGCTCCATCGGTATAGGCCACCGTACCTCGTTGTCCCAATGTCACCCGCGCGGTTTCCACAGGAATGTTCTTCAAGGCATCTAGAATCGAATGCCACTCTAATGACTCGTCTCCCAGGCTCATGCTGCTCTTCCTCTTTTTTTACCGCATTATAACAGAATCTGGCGACCACAGACATATCTTATGGTCGCCAGTCTAGCTCAGAGTTTCGATTGGAACGCGTCTCTAAATCACCACGCGCTTCGCGGCAATCACACCGCTTTTGTTCTGTTTGCCCTCAACTATGATCTCCGCGCCTTCTTGTAATCCCTCAATAGCGGCAAGAGGAGTGCATTCACCAGAACGACGTAGAACCTCTGTCTGCTTATCAATACGTACTGCAACAGGTTTAGTCTCTCCGGTGGACTTTACCACCGTAACTATGCGCCCTTGCTGCATTAAGTGAGTCACCAGTTCGGGCACTTCACCCTGTTCCTCTTCGCCCTGCTTACCATTGTCATGCTGATGCTCCCTATCTTGCTCCGCCTGTTCATCTGCCTTTTGCTGTTCTTCGCCCGGCTCTGTCGAGTCATGAGATTTACCGTGGCCTTCAGAGTGCTCGAACAACGCATTATTATACGTATTGGGGATGGCAACATCTAACGCCCTGGGCATGGCATCGAAGCGATAATTGACCATCACCTTTTCAGTGTCGCCAGCTGCCTGCAGCGCTTTGCGGTCAGATTTGCTCAGGTAGTCTTTCAGCTTGACGGCGCTGCCATCCAACTGTATGCCAACTGAGGCAGGCGTGCTGATGGTAAGATGCGCGCCATGAAAGTACTCCGCGGTCAGGTTGTCGGGTTTGCGACGTAACAGGAGTGTGGTGATCTGCTGCAAGGTCGTAAGTGGATCACCCGCCGTAATCACGCACACATCGAGGACGCCATCATCGATATAGGCATTGGGGGTCATTTCTACGATGTTGGCATATTTGCGCGTATTGCCTATGACTACCTGTATCGCTTCGCCTTTCCACAAAACGGCACCATTCCGTCCCTCACCTGCCGCACGTATTTCTATGGGGAAAGGATGCTGTTTGGGGAGCTCTTCGGCGGCTGAAACACCAACGGCCAGAGGACCTATGCGGTACTTGAGCGGCTTGGGGACATGACTCATGACCGCGGCATCAATGCCAAGACCAGCCATGAGCAAGAAGTGATGCCGGGCTTTGGAAGTAGCTTTCACCTTGCGTGTATTTTTCGATGGAGCAGCCCCATCAGCAGAAGTAGCGGTGACATTACTATCCGAAGCAGTGGGAAAGGTCAGGCTTTCTACTTCTACATGCCCGACATCAACCTTGCGAGCCTGGCTATCGATCAGTGTGAGCGCGGCTTTCACCGGCTCGGTAGGTACGCCGATTTCGCCGGCCCAGACGTTAGCGGTACCGCCCGGAATGACGCCCACACTACTGCGATGGCCTTTCGTATTCATGACGCCATTCACCACCTGGTTCAGGGTGCCATCACCACCGTAGGCGACCACCAGGTCATGTTTCTGCCTGGCAGCCTCAGTTGCCAGTTCTAAAGTATGCCCGCCAAATAGCTTGATCGCGATATCTGAATTCCAACCCGCCGCCGCCAGCACAGTTATGACCCCTGGCAGTTTGGTAACATTTTCTCCCATTCTGGGGTTGATAATCAAAGAAGCATTCTTGCAGCGCATATTTTTTCTCCTCGTCATGTGTTCCAGATGTTCGTAGTGACAAACACGACGAAGGGAGTTGAAGAGTTTCAGTTCATCCAAATTCAATGTGCTGGCGAGCGGTGTCCCGTACCTTACTGGAACCGAGCGGCTCAAGGGCAGCCACTCCATGTCAGGCTATCACTCCTTCGAGTTGTGCTACCTGGCAGCGACCTACACCAACCTGCTCATCAAGAAGCAGCCAATGGACTTCTACTTCAAGCCGCAGCCAGGCGCGCTCAAAGATAACATCTTGCGCGTGCAGCCCGATATCCTGCCGCAGGGCAGCGTGCGCATCGAGTCGGTCTTGATCAACGGCGACCCGTACAGCGACTTTGACCCGGTAGCCCTGACGGTGAAGCTGCCTTCAATGGAGAAACAGCACCCGCTCCAGCAGCGCCCCGGCTGGACCGGCAATCCCGCGCTAAGCTCGGTCACGGAACGCGAACTGAAAGTCCGTGTGCGCCTCGTCCCAAGTGGAACGCACTCCGATTCATCGCTGAATATCACCAATGGCGTTGCTCAGTTGGTGCTGTATGGCAACCTCAATGACGAGGCCGAGCCTCCCTTCAAAATGCAGTTAGACAAAATTGTCTCGGCGCACCCGAAACGAGTCGTACTGCGCGTAGAAAACTTGCAGGCTATCTCGAAGACATCGGCCCGCGCCTTGGGCTTCGCATGTCAAAAGCTCAACCTCGACGAGGAAATCTACCTCGTGGGCGCAAGCGCCGGGGTGAAAGAAACCCTTCGCAGCGTCGACATCCTGGAAGAGTTCACCATAGTGGATGCGTATGACACTCTAGCGCAAGCGAAGTCTAACTAGCGGACACCGTAGCGTTACTAACGAGGGTGGGGACAAGCCGGGCTTGTCCCCACTCTGGCCACTTTCACACACAATAATCGATCTTGACTCCAACCTGGGAAGCACACAAGCTAAAAATGTAACTGCCCGAGCACGCTGAAGGCTTGTTTCGCGGCCTCCATAATGGTTGGCGACCATTGTGTTACTGCCTTGTCGATGTCGGTCGCGATGAGGAGAAAATCCTTGAATTGCCCTAGCCCGTTCAAGGCAGTCTTTAGCCAGTTTTTGCGTTCCGCTATCCTGGTATCCTCCGTGCTTTCACCAAGTTTTTGCGTCCGCTCAGTTTCTTCCAGTTCTTCCTGTTCGCTTTCAATCTCAACTTTCTGCTGCAGGTCTTCTAACTGGGTCTGGGCGTCAGCACGGAACTCCTGCCAAGTCTGCTCAATTCGATCACTCGTATTCGCCAGACCCTCTAGATAATTATCGATGTCATCCTGGTACTGGCGGCGGCTTGGATTCATCGCCGCTTTCTCGCGCGCCTCTTCCAACCGCTGGAAGTTGAGCGTTTGGCGATGACTTGTTCGCGCATGGATTTCAAAAAGGCAGCTACCTTTAAGGCTTTTTGTTCAATGGTCACCTGATTATCTCCTGGTGTTCGACGTACTGTTGCATCGGACTGGGCCGTGGTGGCAAAGTTCGGGTTCTGCGATGCGAGGACCGTTGCTATGTCCCGGGCATTTGACACGATCGTGTTGACGTTGAAGATGAAATTGTTCATTCCCTGAGCTTGCTGAGTATTAAATTGGGGTAGCGGCTGTGGCAGAGGTGATATGGGCGATACAAAAGCGGCAGTGCCGGGGACCACGTTGGCCTGCGTTGTCTGCACTGGCACTAGAGGGTTCGCCGGTATGTTCAATTGTGACTGCGTCATAAGTTCCGGCGGGAACACGGGCTGAACGAGCGGCTTTTGCCTCTCTTTGCGCACGGCTGACAGTAACCTGGCCTGGGCTGTCTCTCTGCTCAGATTGACAAGATTGAGGGCGACAAGATCCCTCAATGGGTGCTTAAATGTTTTGTCGTACTCGTGAACGACGATGGGTACCACCGTATCTCGCTTACTGCTCAGGACTCGTCTGAGGGTGCGCAGGTTCTCAGCTGTGCTTAAATAGGTCGGTGAAAGCACAATGATAACCTGATCGGCGCTGACGCTGGCCCTGGTCATCTCCAGGTCAAAGTTGCTGCCAGCATGGAAGTCCCAATCTGGCAGAATGGCGCTGTAACCAGCCTCCTCCAGGTGCCATGCAATCCATTCTGCCCACAGGCGGTCCTCGGAGTGATACATGATGAAGAAGTTTTTAAGAGCAGACGAAGTTGACTCGAATCCTGGGAAGAACCGGTTTGTGTTGGAGTATGGCGAAATGGTACGTCGAGAATTGGTCTGCGGTATGAGCCTGCCGATGAGAACAAAGGGCGCGACGAGCAGAGACAGCAATATAAGCAGAGGGTTGTGCCTCGCTGAGCTTGGTGCAGGAGGCGGAGGAGTATATGGATATACATTGGCACTTTCCGGTAAATACATCCCTGCAACTGCGTTATTATAGGCAGGTGGCGCGTAGCCCGTGATAGTTGGCGGCCCCTTATAATAAGGTGGTTGCTCCCATCCACCGGAGTCAGGATATTGATTTCCAGTAGCATAGCCCGGTGGCTGTATCCATGGGTTCACCGGAGTTTGCGAGTATGCGCCTGGCTGAGTGGAATATGGACTTGTATTTAATGGCACATCCTGGAGAGGTTGAGTGAGGGCCGCCAGGCGCAGTGGTTCGTCAAGCGAGTCAGCGAAGGCCTTGACACTGAGGAAACGTTCTTCAGGTTTTTTGGCCAGCGCTTTGAGCACGATTTCCTCGACCTCAGCAGGAATAGAGGGTATACGTGAGCGCAAAGGCGGCGGGGTACTCTGAACCTGCTGAATAATAAGGTCTGTTGTATTATCGCCCACAAATGGAGGGAATCCACACAGCCATTGGTAAACGACAATGCCCAGCGCATACTGGTCAGCCGCAAAGGTGATCCCGGAACCGGTAACCTGCTCAGGTGCCATGTAAGCGGGTGTACCCGTGATGACGTGATCTTCGTCAGTACCAGTGAGGGTAGCTATACCGAAGTCACTGAGCAGAATATTGTCATTCTCGCCAATGAGAACATTGGATGGTTTAACATCACGATGGACGATGTTCTGGTTATGCGCATGGTATAGAGCCGAGGCTATTGCTGAAACGTATGATCGAACAGTTTCGAATGGGACAAGTGTGCCAGGTGGATGGCGATCCGCCAGGCTGCCAAATGCATATTCCATTACAAGATAGGCAAATGGCCGATCTCCGCCGGTATGGATACCAAAATCGTGGATAGGAATGATATTAGGATGCTTGAGGCTTGCTATGATCCGCGCTTCTTGCAGAAAAGCCATTTGTCCAGGTTCGCTTATACCGGCCTGGAGTATTTTGACAGCCACCTGCCTCTCGAGGTAGGTGTGCCTGGCAAGATAAATATCTGCCATGCCTCCACTAGCAATACGCTCAATGAGGCGATAGTTACCGATATGCTGTCCCGCGAGATCAACCATTTCTCAAGTATCCAAAAAACATGCCCGGTACATTTTTCTAGTTTGGTTGTTTCAAAGATTCTAAAGCAGCAGGTTGAGTTTGTCAAGCGATTTGGTGACATCTCATTCATAATCCAATGAAGGGCTTTGTAGACTTTCTGGCGAGACGGCGAGGCGACAGCGATGGCCCTGTTTGATTGAAATCAACCTCGCCCGCACTTTATACGAGTCGGGGTTGTGCTTCATTTAAAGTACGAGCGGGATTTCCCCGGTCTGGATTCTTCGTAATCCTACATCATCTCATCGAAGCAATCGTCTGAAGCACACCGCCGACAATCGCCCAGAGCGCAATGAGCCATCCCCACACCCCACCATGCCGTTTACGTGCCTCGGCTATTGTGACGGTTGCGAACCAGCGAGCCGAGGCAGGGCGACTCAGGCGCCAGGCTATCAAGGGAGATACGATGAGCAAGAGGACAGATGGTACCAGAGGCCAGTAGTTCCCGGCCCTTATTCCCCGGTATAAACTAATGATGGAAGCAATGCCCACAAGCGTCAGCAACGCATTCACGCCAATCTGTATCTTACGGGTCCAACGCCGCCCAAGCCGCAGCGATTGGCCGAAAAACGCAATGCCGATGGCGACAGGCCACGCTATAACAAACGAAAGCACATTCTTTAACAGTGGATTTCCAACGGGTAATGTATATCCGTTAGAAATGCCAAAAAAGGTTGTCAGGATGGGCGTTAACAGGATTTGTACAGTCAGCCCCCAATCGAAGGCGACCGCCATGCCAATACCCTGCGGAGCAGGTTGTTCCACTGAGGCACCTCTCGCGGAACCAGGTTGTAGAGTTTCTTTCAAAACAAATCTCCGTCTCTGCTATGTTTTGTATCGCATCTAATAACATAGCAGAGACGGACGTGAGTAATCAAATGGTAGAGTCCCTACGAGCCTACACGGTTCTTACCAGCGCCCTGACCGACTGCACAATATGATGGGCGCTGATACCAGCCTCTTCCATCAGTTCAGCAGGAGTGCCGGAGCCGGGCATGGATTGCACAGCCAGCTTGACGATCCTCGGTAAAGCGCCATCACGCTGGGTGAACGCCTCGAGCACAGCCTCGCCCAGTCCGCCTTCGGGCCAGTGATCCTCTACGACGACAAAGCAGTTTCCCGCCTCATCCGCAGCAGCGTAAAGCGTTTCTGTGTCAATGGGTTTGACGGAGTAAGCATCGATGATACGCGCATTGATGCGCTGGCTCTTCAACTGGTCATACGCGCTGAGAGCTTCGTGCAGCGTAATACCTGCTGCGACGATGGTCACTTCGTCATTGTCCGATGAGCGTAGCACTTTACTGCCGCCAACGGTAAACTGTTCGTCGGGGGTGTACAGGACGGGGGTCTTTTCGCGGGTGGTACGCATATAGACAATGCCGCCGTGGTCCGCCATCTGCGCTACCAGTTGGGCAGTCTGGTTGGGATCGCAGGGATAGAGTACGGTGCTGCCATACACCGCACGAAACATGGCCAGGTCTTCCAGCGCCATCTGTGAGGGACCATCCTCGCCAATCGAGACACCTGCATGCGAACCACACAGGCGGATATTCGCGCGAGAGATCGCTGCCATACGGATGAAGTCATAGGCACGGGTAAAGAACGCCGCGAAGGTCGAGGCAAAGGGGATCTTGTGGCGCACGCTCATACCCACTGCCGCCGCGATGAGCTGCTGCTCCGCGATATATTGCTCAAAGAAGCGGTCAGGGTAGGCCTTCGCGAACTCTTCGGCATAGGTGGAGTTGCTGACCTCACCATCCAATCCCACAACATCGGGATTGGCTGCACCCAGCGCCTTCAACGCATCACCATAGGCTTTGCGCGTAGCCACGGCCTCTTTGCCATCATACTTTGGCAGTTCCAACGGCCTCTTCTCGGATTCCGGGGCAGGCTGCAGATTCTCCGGTTTCTGCACGGGGAATACTTTGCTGCGCACATGATCAAGTTCTTTGAGCGCCTGCTCCTCCTGCTCCTTACTGAGGGCTTTACCATGCCACCCTTCTTTATTCTCCAGGAAGGAGACGCCTTTGCCTTTAATCGTTTTGGCTATAATGGCGGTCGGAGAACCGGTATGTTGTGAAGCCTGAGCAAAGGCGTTGTTGATCTCGTCGTAGTTATGCCCATCGATGACGATGGCATTCCAGCCAAAGCCTTTGGCACGCGCCTCGTAGGCGGCGGTGTTCCAGCCCAATTCCGTTTCGCCGCGCTGTCCCAGGCGGTTGACATCGACGATAGCCACGAGATGATCCAGCTGGTAGTGAGAGGCGTGATCAAAGGCTTCCCAGATCGAGCCTTCCGCCATTTCGCTATCACCACAAAGCACCCAGACATGGTAGGGCAATTTATCCAGGTATTTGCCGCATAAGGAGATGCCAACGCCAATCGGCAATCCCTGACCGAGTGAACCGGTCGCCACATCGACCCATGGTAATACCGGCGTCGGGTGTCCCTCGAGACGACTGCCAAATTTGCGCAGCGTCAACAGTTCCTCGTCACTGATTGCTCCTGCTGCCTTAAACATCGAATAGAGCAAAGGCGAGGCATGTCCTTTGGAGAAAATCAGGTGATCGTTGTTGGGATGCTTCGGGTTGTCAAAGTCGTAGCGCAGGTAACTGATCATCAATACGGCCATTAAATCAGCCGCCGACATGGATGAAGTGGGATGCCCTGAGCCCGCGGCCGTCGTGCAGCGAATGCTATCTACACGCAATTGCTGGGCAAGCTGTGTCCACTGCTGCACCTGGGGATTTGTCTCGGTTGCTGTCATATCTGCTCCTCATCTTTGTAGAGTATGGTAGTGCCAGGTAGTTTCAAGGTCGTATCTGGTCGTATCGCGTGGTCTCTCCTCGAGACAATCGGCCCTACAACATTTTGCTGGCACTTTCCAAGGGCGCCAGTTCCAATGTATTATTATACAATGTAATTGTAGATTGCCGCCCAAAGAAAGGCAAACTGATGCAAAGTCTCGCCTGGACAGTGTTATGTTACACGCGAGAAGAGAGATGCATTGAACAGATTGCAGAAAGTGAGGCGAACTCATGGCAAGGTTTGATTTCATTAATAAACAAGTAGCGATTCTCGGCGACTCCGATCATAGCGTGGAACTCAGTCCACAAGAGGCCTTAGACCTGCTATACTGGTTGTCCGACCATAGGGACATATTGTTTGGACTCGCATACCAGAACGCTACACAGGAGCACCTGGGAGAAAAGGAGCTTGAGATTCATATCTACCAGGAGAACCTGGATCAACTGGACAAACTAAAAGCGGCTATTCCCGACTTGCACGAAGGTAAGCCCGTTATCAAAGTACTTGCCGTCCCGTTGAGCCTGGTGACCGAGCGTGCAATTGATTTGCTCAAACAACTTCAATTCGAATACAGAATTCACCCCCTGCTCGAAGAGGATGAAGCTTTTGCACAAGGGTAGGTAGATAGAGCCTTGCCCCAGCAGTTTTATGCTACAATCAATTCATGAGTTCAAAGACCATAGACATCGTTATTCTCATAGGCTTACCAGCATCGGGTAAAAGCACATTCTACCGTACCTGCTTCGCATCAACGCATGAGCTGATCAGCAAAGACCTGATCAGGAGCAGCAAAGCGAAAAATAAAGAGCAGCGGCAACTAGAACGAGTTGAAGCCGCATTGCAGGAAAACCGTTCTGTCGTTGTGGATAATACGAACCCCGCTCCGCAGGATCGCCAATCATTAATAGCATTGGGTCATCAATACGGAGCAAATGTGATCGGGTATTATTTTGAGCCAGATACGAAAAGCAGTCGCCAGCGCAATCAGCAGCGTACAGGGAAAGAGCGAATTCCTGATGCAGCTATTTACATCACCGCCAGCAAATTAATCCTCCCTGAACCCCTATATCGAAAAATGGGTAAGCCTGCCTATTGTCAATCAGATGTGAGTTTAAATAAGGATGGCATCATGGTCGGGGCAAGCCCGAACATGATGCTGACAACGAAACCTTCAAGCCTATGCTATACTATGCCCGTACAGCATGTAACTCAACTGGCGATATTTCCGATGAAGTTCTATAAAGAGCGACTATTGAATAATCAAAGTCATCTATGCGAGGTAAACCATGTCTGAGCAAGATTACGGCAGGCAGGAAGAGAACGGCGACTCTTCCGAAGAAGAATACGATTATGCTCGTGAGTCTGAACCGGATGCATATACCCTGCGAAATAATGAACAGCGCTCCCGGTACTTCCTGGCGGCCATGAGCTTTCTACTTGCCCTGCTGTGCCTGAGCGCGTACCTCAACCGCCTGCCCTCCATCAACAGCTCGCTCCTGCAACTTGGCGTGATCGGCTTTGCGGCCATCGGCATCTTCTTCCTTTTTCGCAGTAGAATCGCTTACCAGCACAGCTACACGCCCACCCCGACAGTCAACAGGCATGCCGCATTGGACGATAACTTGGTTGATGAAGATAAGCATGCATACGATGAGCCTTTTGAAGACGACAACGATGATGACGTTGTCGATGCACACCATGGACATCCCGACCAGGGTGGATTTACCCTGGAGTTCGCGCAAGATGAAGCACACGAGAATGAACATGAAGATCGTGACGACGGCGAAGAACTCACACCCTTTGAATTGCTCGTCCAGGAAGCGCTCTCCACTATTCCCGACGAGTTTCAAGAGCGCATGGACAATGTGTTTGTGCGCGTAAGAAGGATATACGCTACTGGGACTTTACGAGGGCATTCCCCTGACCACCTATGGTTCCCGCTATAGTTCACAGCCGGAGACGATTACCATCTACCAGCGCACCATCGAGAGCTATTGTCACAGTGACCCCGACCGCATTCGCGAGCAGGTACGGCATACCGTGCTGCATGAAGTGGCCCATCATTTTGGCATCGACCACAATGAGATGCCTATCTGGATTCGTTAATAATTACCCGGCAACAACGACGACTTTCAAGGCATCGCCCGGTTTCGCCACCAATTGGAACGCCTGAGCCGCATCCTTCAAGGGAAAACGATGTGTAATCACACTCTCTGGCCGTATGCGCCCATTGCGCAGCAAATCTAGCGCATGCCGTGTTTCGTAGGGACCCGCGGAATAACTGGTACGCAAGCTGATTTCCTGGAAAAAGAGCTTATTGGGAGTTACAGGTAACAACGCTTCTGGTGGTGGAGGCGCGAAAAGTAGAACTGTCCCGCCTGGCCCTACCAATTCAATGCCTTGTTGCATTGCGCTGATACTGGAAGGTGTAACGATTACAACATCCGGTTTGCGCCCGTCGTTCATTGCGAAAATTTGATCAATGACCGTTCCTGTTTGCGGATCAAGCGCATAGTCTATCCCTACATCAAGAGCGCGTTGACGGCGATAAGCGATTGGATAGACAATCATCACAGGCACCGCGCCGCATACCAGCACACTATCGCCTGGTCGGATGGCGGCGCGATTTATACCACGCACGCAGCAGGCCAGCGGCTCAATCAGTGTAGCCGCCTCAAATGAGAGCTCATCCGGTAGAGACAATACATCAAGCTGCACATTCAGGGCCGGAACGCGGATATATTCAGCCAATCCACCAGGATAGAGACGAGTTGCGCGAAAAGTAGGGCATTGTGAAAACGATCCGCGGCGGCAGAAGTGGCAGACCATACAGGGGACGTGATGATGCAGAAATACGCGCTGACCCACCACGAATTGCTCGATGCCCTCACCTACTGCTGCCACAATACCAACGGGCTCATGCCCGGGATAGAGCGGAGCGCGCGGTTTCATATACCATTCCATCACATCGCTGGCGCACAATCCACAAGCGCGCATCTGTACCAGCAGTTCGCCGGTGCCAATGGCCGGAATGGGCAATTCCACAACGCGAATATCATTATTGCTATGGTATTCAACAGCAAACATCTTGTTCACCTTTGAGCCGGGACGACGCACAGGAAGCCAAACGGCTCGTCGCCAAATGTGAAGAATTGATGGATTTCATTGCCCGGAATGTAGACCACGTCACCCGCGTGCAGTAAGTGCTGCTCCTCGCCCTGGCGCAGGTGCGCGCGACCATGAAGCACATAGACCCCATGTTCATGCGCATGTTGATCGAGCGAGGTATGCCCACCGGGCTGAACTGCGAAATAACGCACGTGGAAGCTGGGCGAATGTTCGTCTGTGCCTATAAGTACCTGACGGGTGGCACGGTCTGCGCCGCTATTTTCAGGACCATAAGCGCGAACAGGCACATCTTGCCAGCGTAGTTCGCCATTTTCCAAATGACGCAAGTGGTGAATGATACTCATCTTGTTCTCCTTCATCAATTTTTTCATGAGTCGCTATTCAGTCAGGGCCAACCAGACATAAGCAGCGCCGCTATCAGTTGAGGCAATGCGTTTTCCATCGGGCGACCACGAGACGGCAGCCATCGAGGGAGCCGCGTTCCAGTTTACTCCCCGGTATGTGAGCAGAAGTGTCGCTATAGTAATATTCCAAACCTCTACCCCGTAAGCACTTGTAAAGGCAAGATGTTTACCATCGGGCGCCCATGAGATCGTAGATATCAGATAGACTGAACCCAGCTCGGTGAACAAAAGCTTCCCTGTAGCCGCATCCCACACCTGGAATTTCCCGTTACCCCCAGACGCGATTTGCCTGCCATCTGGCGACCAGGCTATACCCTGCACCCCTTGTAGTTGCGCCAGAGGGGCAAGGAGAACTTTCCCCGTGATAGCATCCCAGACCTGCACCTGCCCACTCAGGTCCACCACAGCAACACGTCTACCATCGGGCGACCAGGAAATGGTGTTTACTCCTGCTAATTGCTTTTGAGGAGTGAGCAGGATACGCCCCTTCGTGACATTCCCCATCTGTACCATTCCTTTGGAGTCCACCAGAGCTATACGCTTGCCTCCTGGCAGCCAGGTTAAACCGGTGATAGTCTGACCATGGCCTGCATAGCTTGCAATGGTTGTACCTGTAGCAACATTCCAGATCAAAATCGTCCCATCTTTGCTTGCAGAAACAATCTGCTTTGCATCAGGCGACCAGTTTATACTCGTGACACTGCTCGTACCTGGATGTCCTGTGTAGGTAACGAGCCTGGTTCCTGTGACAGCATCCCAAATCTGTACCTTTCCACCCATGGCCGCCGAGGCAATCCGGTTGTCAACGGGTGACCAGACGGTGCTTGAGAACTCATTCACGTGAGTAACAAACGTGGCTCCTACAGACGAATCCCAGACCTGGATGGTCTGATCATCCCCCGCAGAGGCAACATAGCGACTATCAGGCGACCAGGTGACGGCGTTTACTATCCCATTATGTCCTTCACAGCACAGCCTGAGAAGTACTTGAGTTCCACCGCCACCCGACAATGGATTATTGGTTCCTGCTCCCACATGCTCCTCTCCAAAAGATGGGAGGGCGCCCAGGCCACATTCAGCATGTTACCCTGGGCTACGAATTGGAAGAGGAGAGAGCCTGTCGAGGCGCTCCAGATTGACAGCATATTACTCGCTGAGGCAATATCCTTTCCATTCGGTGACCAGGCTATGAGCAGATTACCCTTCTCCCCTTCAAAGACCTGAAATGAGGTGAAAAGAGCAGCCGAGCTAGCATTCCACACTCGTATATTACCATCAACGCTTGCTGACGCAAGCCGACGACCGTCTGGTGACCATGCAACTGCATCCACGAAGTCAGCATGACCTCCGTAGGTGAGCATATGAACACCTGTCGAGGCATTCCATACCTGTACTGTTTTATCTTCCCCAGCCGTGGCAATTCGTCTGCCATCGGGCGACCAGGCAATGGCTAAGACCTTACCGGTATGCCCTTGATACGTGAGAAGAGGGAGTCCGGTGGCAGCATTCCATATCTGGGCCATTCCATCTGCACTTGCCGAAGCGATATACTTTCCATCAGGCGACCAGGCCAGGTCAATCACCCCGGTGTTTTGCATCTGAAAGGTCAAGAGCGGAGTTTCTATAGAAGCGCGTGACACGCGGGTAGCAGGCCAGAGCTGTACAATCCCATCGGCATTGGCAGAGGCAATGAATTTTCCATCGGGCGACCATACCACACACGTCACTGCGCTACTGGTAGGGTACAATAGAACAGGCACGTATACCGAGGCCTGGGAAGAAGCGGGAAAGAAGTAAACCGGCTCTATTCCAGTGGTATTAGGAAAGCCTGCAATGGGTAAACGCGAACGACGCAGGGCGATAGTTCCTCCAACAATCAGGCCTCCCACTGCTACTCCCAGGCCTAGCAAACCAAACAGCATACTGCGACGTGACAGGCGAAGGGAAGCAGGAAATGGCTGAGGCTGCTTTGCCAGTTCAGAGAGGGGCGGTACAAATACATAGCTGAGTAACAAACCAGCAGCGCCTGACATGAGAATAGACCCCAACCAGATATGAATCGGCCACCAGACAACTTTGAACAGTTTAAGATCGAGAAAGTACAACAGGAACAAACAAATGGGCACGACAAACACAAACAGGCGGAGAGGGCCAGGGCGGTCTGCTGACGGCTTTAAGAGCCTGTAGAACCCCTCAGCAGCCAGGCCGCCCAGAACTGCCGCGGGTATCAAGAAATAGAGATCCGCGAGTACACTGGCCAGTGAGAGGCTCACGGCGAACGTTATGGTGACGGCTCCCAGTGGCAGCCTTTGTCGTCGTATGAGAATCAGAGTCATTCCTATCAGCAGCACCGTCTGTAGCAAAATGCTGATCACTCCCCAGGACTCAACGAGATCAGTCAGATACACGTAATAGGGTCCAGTCCCTACTGGCCGGTACTCTGTTGTAGCTGGAAGCGTAACAAAGGGATGAGCATACGAAGTGATAAAGGCAAGGGCAGAGAGCATGAATGTGAGTGAGATGACCATAGGAAGTTGTGAAAACCAGCGAGGCTTTATAGTGGTCTCTGGACGCAGCCAGGCCGCCCGCAGTGGGCCACTGACGATGAGCAGGCCACCGGTGGCAAGCAGGAGGTGTGTTGGACTGAGCAGCGTCGCCAGTTGAACCTCAAAGCCGAAGAAGGCATGCCAGAAGAAGTCACCGATGCCCCCGAGGCCAAAAATTGCGACACCCAGGAGCGAAATTCCATACCCTGGAGGAAGAGCAGCCCACCAGGAGTAGCCTTTGCGGAGGTTGCGTATGAACGTCAGCACGAGGAAAATCGCTACAGCCAGGAAACCGGAGTAGAGGACGGCATGCCAGGGAGTAAAGAAGGTATCTATAATATTAAAGTGATTATGTGCCCAGCCATCGATATACACGCCAGCCACAAGCCAGCTACAGAGGAGAAGCATGATCCAATCAAATCTGACACTACCAACCACAGATTTGTGGGTGGCTACCTGCCTCACCTGATCTTCCGGCGGATTTGCAGACATGTTTGGATCCCTCCGGCATCTCTTCACGAGACAAATAAGCACGAGTTAAGAAACGCTACAGGGAGAGTATAACCGAATCCCACCTGCATTTGTAGCCTGAAGAGAGCGCCAGGAAATTCTATTCCTTCAGCTACACGCAACAACTATATTGATAGACGTAAGGGGTACAGAATTATCGACAGGAAATCTCGGTTCGGCAGGCCGGTTTATTCGCCTTGCTTCTGGAGGATAAGAAATGGGCTGCTCTTCCCTCGTTGGTCGCCAGATCATGGTATAGCCTTTGTCGGATGGGCGTTGCCATTATTGCGATCTTCATTGCTATTTGGATGATGTATATTTACCGGCATTATGGAGTTTGGGCCATGGGGAAGAAGAAAACCAGCCAGGAATGAGCAGAATCTCAATGGAAGTCAGTGTCTCGCAGCACAACTTGCACCTCCGCCGCCGTTTCCGCCTTGAGCAGTTCCTGCGCCCGTTGCTGCCAGTAAACCATTGTGTGTTCATGCAGCGCCGCTTTGACGTTGAGCATGGCTGGCGGACTCATACTGAGTTCCTTAACACCCAGGCCAGCCAGTAGCGGCCCAATACGCGGGTCCCCCGCCAGTTCGCCGCAGACAGCCACCAGTTTACCGTGCGACAGGCCTGCGCGCACCACCATATCGATGGAACGCCACACCGCCGGTTCCAGCGTGCCGAACGTACTCATGACGCGGTTATTGGTACGGTCAGCCGCCATCGTATATTGAAAGAGATCGTTGGCTCCAATACTGAAAAAATCAACCTCGCGTGCCAATACACCGGCCATCAGCGCTGCAGCGGGCGTCTCTACCATGATCCCCACCTGCGCAGTTGACGAAACCACCACATCCTCATCTTCAAGTTGCCGTCTCACATCATCATAGATAGCGCGCAGGCGACGTACCTCCTCGAGGGTAGCGATCATCGGGAACATGATCGCCAGGTCTACACCGGTTGCGACGCCTGCCCGCAGAAGCGCGCGCAGCTGCTGGCGCAAAAGTTCTTCATGCGCCAGGTGAATGCGCGCCCCACGCAGCCCCAGCGCCGGGTTCGCCTCCTGCAACGCACCAATTAGCGGTTCCAACGCGGGAAAGGGTTTATCGGCCCCGGCATCGAGGGTACGCGCTATTATGGTTTTGCCGGACTTCGCCTGCTCTGCAAACGCCCGGAAAAGTTCCACATAGCTGGCGAATTGCTCCTGCTCACCGGGAAAGACCTGCCGTCCACCAAAAAGAAATTCCGTGCGCAGCAGGCCAATACCTTCCGCCCCCAGTTCGGCAGCAGAACGCGCTCCCTCTACATCACCAACATTGGCAAAAACCTGCACTTCCTGGCCATCAGCCGTTGAACCGGGACGATTACGCCAGCGCGTCTCGTTCTGTGTCCTGCGCGCCTTACGCTCCTGCTGCTGTCCCCGCATGGATGAACGCAATACATGCTTCTGCTCTTCATCTGGTTGAGCATAGATCAATCCCTGCGTGCCATCAATAGCGAGCTGCTGACCATCGCGGAGCGTCTCTAAGAGACGTGGGTCGCAGCCTGCGACGGATGGAATTTCCAGGGCGCGAGCGAGAATGGCCGCGTGCGTTGTTGGTCCACCAACAACGGTACAGATACCGAGAATAGTACCGGGGCGAAAACCGGCTGTATCTGAAGGAGTGAGATCATGCGCGACAATCAAGACAGGAGTATCATCTCCATGCAAAGCGGCAACGCCTTCGGCACAGAGATGGCGTATCACACGGGATGCAACATCGCGAACATCGGCAGCGCGAGCAGAGAGGGTCTCATTCTCCAGCGTCTCAAGCTCCCGCGCCTGCTGTTCTGCAACCTCTTGCAGCGCCGCGGCGGCAGTGAAATGCTGCGAAGTAATAAGATGCTCACTTTCGGTTAAAAGTTCTGGGTCTTGCAGCATCAGTTGTTGCGCTTCAAATATATCCGCCTCTTGTTGCCCTACTGTCTTTGCCACGTGTGCGCTCAGTTCGCCTAACTCACCTATCGCTTCATCCAGGGCTTCGCGCAAACGCTGCCGTTCAACTTCAACCTGCAGGGGATGAATCTTCGTTATTTCCAGGTTCGATATGCTGGTTCTGTGGATGCGTACAGGGCCAATAGCGATACCTGGCGATATAGGCATTACATGTAGAGGGCTATTTGATGGTGGAGGTTCACTCGGCATACTTGAACTCACTCCTCTTCATCAAACTTGCGGCGCGCAAGGCTGGTCAACGTTTCTACCGCCTGCTCGGCGTCCTCCCCCTCAGCATGCAATACAAGCGTGTCACCCCGCGCTGCTCCTAGTTTTAGTACTCCCAGGATGCTCTTCGCATTGGCAGTTTTCTCACCGCACTGTACCGAAATCCGCGCCTGAAACTGCGCAGCGGTCTGTACCAGCAGGCGAGCAGGCCGTGCGTGCAGGCCAACTTTATTGGTAATGACGAGACTGGTCTCCACTATTGTCACGTTCGTAGTCCTTTGCTATATGTTGGAAGCGTGTGACTTCGGCAGGGTATACGCACTGGCCGCCGCCTCAGCTACCTCTTGCAAACTGTTCCCAATAGAAGCTTCCACCGCCGCGATCACAGCTCCCTCGACAAGCGGGGCTGGACTGATCAAGACTGGATGCGGCGAATCTTGCCGAAACGCTTCAACAGCCATCTCGGTTGCCATGACCGCGCTTCCCAGGTCGAGCAATACCAGGATGCCAT
>VBHV01000707.1 GCA_005881995.1 Chloroflexota bacterium
AGGGGATATTCAGGCGCATGAATTGCTCTTCCAGGGCGCGGGACTGGGCGTTGGTGCGGTACATGACGGCGATATCGCCCCGCTGCTGCACTTCGCCACGCGCCAGCAAGCGCAGGATCTCGTGACCCGCGAAGAGGCCTTCCTCTTCCTCATCATAAGCTTCATGCACGATGATCTTCTCGCCTATACCCAGGTCCGTCCACAGGCGCTTGTCCTTGCGCAGCACATCCGGCTCGCGCCGCCACAGTTGTTCGGTGAGGACCAGCAGATCATCGAAATCGACGCTGTTGTTGGCGCGCAGCAGCTTCTGATAGTGCTTGTAGACGCGCGCCGCCACCTCCTCTGTGTACTTGGCCGCCAGCTCCGCCATCTGGTCTGGGCTCTGCAAATCATTCTTGGCCCGCGAGATCGCCGCCTGTATAGCGAGCGGCCGGTGCTGCTTCTCATCCAGGTTCAAGTCTCTAATGGCCTGCTTGACGAGCGAAGTTTGATCGCTGGCATCCTGGATCACGAACGAGCGGTTGAGCCCCAGTGGAGCGAGATAGTCGGCCTCGATGCGCAGTACGCGCGCGCAAATGGCATGAAAGGTGCCGATCATCATCTCTTTGGACTCGTTGATGCCCACCAGCTTTTCCAGCCGCTCGCGCATCTCCCTGGCCGCCTTATTGGTGAAGGTGACCGCCAGGATACGCCAGGGCGATATGTTTTCCTGCTGCACCATATAGGCAATGCGGTGCGTAATTACCCGCGTCTTCCCGCTGCCCGGCCCCGCCAATATCAGCAGTGGCCCCTGCGTCGTAGTCACCGCTCTTCGCTGCGGCTCATTGAGTCCGGCCAGTAAATCTTTCTGAGAGACAGCGTTTGTGAACGATTTCCAGGGCAACCGCGAGGATCGCCCCTACAATACACGACCCCTGCAGGGCGAATTGTGCGCATATGTTACGGGCGACCTTCGCGGTCGCCCTGGCAGTCAAGCAGTACCTATACCATCATTTCACCATCACTGATATAATCAATTTCCAGCCTGGTTGACCATTTACAAAAGCAGTTACAATAGTACCATAGTATTTAGAGCCTTTCCGGCGCGCGTGCAGGAGAGAAGATGGATATACAAAGAAAAAGAGTTTTGAAACATCACCCTCGTTTTTATGGAAGAATCGTTTTTTTTATGGCTCTGCTGCTGCTGCCTGTCATGGTTAATACTGCTTTTAATCGGCAAAATACATCAAAGGTGGCAGGATTTGCTTTCACCTTTCAGCCTCATCGACAAAATACAAACAGCAACGTGGCAGGAACTACTACCACCTTTACACCAGGTATTATTCCCTTTTCAGAACAAGAAATAGGCAATCCAATGCGTGGACCGGATTATTATGGTGGAGAGCAACCACCTCCTGATTTCCCCTTTTTCCAGTATGGAGTACGGCTCTGTTGGAAAGATTTCGAACCATCTGAGGGCAATTATAATTTTTCACTGATTGACAATGGTGCAGCCACTGCGAAAGCACATGGCGGAACATTTGGGTGGCGGGTTATGCCCATTAATGGCGGTGGTAATAATTGTTTACCCGACTATTTGAAAGCAGTCGTTGGAGGACCTATACCTGATTTTAACAATCCCTTTTATTTACAACGTGTTCAGGCAATGGTAACGGCATTTGCTCAACGATACAACAATGATCCCCGGGTTGATATTTTAGACATGAGTTATTATGGTTGTTGGGGAGAGTGGAATGAATCATGCGGGGATTTTGGCAATAATGCTATGACAGAAGCAAACAAACAAAAGCTTATTGATATACAACTCCGCACATTTTCGAACAAAAGGTTTCTTATGTTAACAAATGATCAGGTTGCACTTGATTACGCCTTAAATGTCCAACGTCCTAAACGTACAGGGGTTCGTATTGATTGTCTTGGCTATGATAGTTTGGGCGGTGCGCGACCTGATTTGGATGGAAATCTTATTGAGCATAATCAGTGGCGAATTGCGCCGCTATTTTTCGAATATTGCAGCGGTGCAAATTTGGCAATCGCCGCACAAGACGTTAAAAAATATCATGCATCACTGCTTGGTGATGGCGATGGTAACTTGCAAGATTTTGGGAGCTACAATCAGACCGATCAAAGTAACATCATACAAGCGTTCAAGGAATCAGGATATCGATTTGAATTAAACGCACTCAGCATTTCAAATAAACTGACTGCCGGTACACCCTTTACAGTCACTAGTCGATGGACGAATGTTAATACTGCACCTGCCTATATTCCCTGGCATGTCATGATACAGCTAAGA
>VBHV01000578.1 GCA_005881995.1 Chloroflexota bacterium
ATTGGTTAAATCATACATAGATGTATGTTGAGAAACTCTGCTGTTTGGAGGAACATATGCAACATGCAGTCACACTCATTCCTGGAGATGGAACGGGGCCGGAGATCACCGAGGCAACTCGCCGCGTGCTTGAAACGACGGGCGTCCGGTTTGACTGGCACGTTCATCAGGCAGGATTAGAGATGTTGGAAAAGCATGGCACAGTTTTACCTGAGGACGTGGTTGAGTCGATTAAGCAGACCAAAGTAGGATTGAAAGGGCCGATTACTACCCCGGTGGGGAAAGGGGTGCGCAGCGCGAATGTCGCGCTGCGTAAAAAGCTTGATCTTTATGCAAATCTCCGTCCGGCGAAAACCTATCATGGACTCCGTTCACGTTACGAGAATATTGACATGATTATCGTGCGTGAAAATACCGAAGATTTATATGCCGGAATTGAATTCCAACGCGGCACTCCAGAACAGGAAGAAATTCTTGAGACAATTGCCCGCACTACAGGCAGTCAGCTTGATGCCAACGCAGCAATCAGCATCAAATATATTTCCGTTGTAGCGACCCGCCGGATCGTCAAATTTGCTTTTGACTATGCTCGTGCGCATGGGCGGCACAAAGTCACGGCGGTGCACAAAGCCAATATCATGAGGTTTTCCGATGGCCTCTTCCTGGCGGTTGCTCAGGAAGTTGCGAAGGAATACCCTGTTATCCAGTTCGAAGACCGTATCGTCGATAATATGTGCATGCAACTCGTGCAGAAACCTGAGATGTATGATGTGCTGGTGCTGCCGAATTTATATGGCGATATTATTTCCGACCTGTCGGCTGGCCTCATCGGTGGCCTGGGGGTCGCGCCCGGCGCAAACATTGGCAGTCAGTACGCGATTTTTGAGCCGGTACATGGAAGTGCGCCCAAGTACGCAGGCCAGAACAAAGTGAACCCGATGGCCATGATGTTTTCAGGCGTTCTGATGCTGCGCCACCTGGGTGAGAAAGAAGCCGCCAATCGTATGGAAAAGGCCATAGCGCAGGTCATCGCCGAGGGGAAAAACGTGACCTACGATCTCAAACCGCGACCCGACGATGCAACGGCTGTGGGAACTTCGCAAGTAGCCGACGCGGTCATCGAGAAATTGCAAAAAATCGCTGTCGGCTGACCCGCGCAATTACCCCTTTAGAGCTTTTGCGCTATCGGGAACGCTGCGCCACTTATGGCGGGCTTGAATATAACGCACTGTGCCTGAATGAGAGCGCATCATCACCGACGAGGTGCGTGCGCCCCAGCCAAAATATTGCACGCCGTCAACCATCTCACCACTGGTGATGCCTGTTGCTGCAAAAGACACGTCATCGCCTTGCACCAGGTCATCCGTTGTGTACACTTTCTCAGGATCGATGCCATCGGCCTTCAGCTTATCGCGTTCCTCGTCGCTGCGCGGCCAGATTTTGCATTGGATAGCTCCCCCGATGCATTTGATGGCTGCTGCGGCCAGTACCGCTTCTGGCGCGCCTCCTATGCCTAACAGCACATCGACGCCCTTATAATCTTCCATAGCCGCCTGGATCGCCGCTGACACATCACCATCCATAATGAGCCGGATGCGCGCGCCCGCCTCGCGCACCTGCCTGATGATTTCCTGGTGGCGCGGACGATCCAGGATCACCACGGTCAAGTCATCGATATGCGCGTTACGTGCGCGGGCGATGCGTTCCAGGTTAGTCGCAACTGGGGCGTTAATATCGATTACATTTCGCGCGGCGGGGCCGACCGCGATTTTTTCCATATAATACACACCCGAAGGCGCCGAGTACATTGTGCCGCGTTCGGCTGTTGCTACCACGGCGATGGCCCCAGAGAGACCGAGTGCGGTGAGCCGTGTGCCGTCAACGGGATCGACCGCCACATCCACATCAGGAGGCATGCCATTACCTACTTCTTCCCCGATATAGAGCATTGGAGCTTCATCCTTCTCGCCCTCGCCAATGACCACAACGCCGCGCATGTCAACGCCGTCCAACGCTTGTCGCATGGCATCAACGGCTGCCTGGTCTACTTTGATCTTGTCGCCTCGCCCCATAAAGCGCCCCGCACTTAATGCCGCGGCCTCGGTCACACGCACCAACTCCATGCCCAGGTTGCGCTCCGTGGTACGTGACGGAACAAAACGTTCTTCTTCCATAAATAGCTGTCCTCCTTCTCCTTTCGTCCTGTCTGAGTCCGCAGGACTAGTTGCGAAGCAGCGTTGGCAGGACGGATTGGTGCCAAGATCTGACTAAATTTTTACATGACGTGGGTGAACACGACAGTGCTCGGCTACCATGATCGCGCAGAGCTTATCGGCAGCCTCCTGCGGATGTCCCTGTGGATTCACGATCAAATAGTCATACCAGTGCTGTTCCGCCAGCTCCGCGCGCGCATCCTCCAGCCTTCTTTGAAGCTCCTCCTCAGTCTCCGTGTTACGATTGGCAAGCCGGGTCGCCAGTTCATCCAGCGATTCGGGCACGAGAAAAATAAAAATTGCCTGGGGCACTTTGCTGCGAATGGTTGATGCACCCTGCACATCTATTTTCAGCAGCACATCGCGACCCGCGCTCAAATTATCTCGAATTGGTTGGCGCGGTTGCCCATACCAGTTGCCATGCACGTTGGCAAATTCAAGCAACTCGTCTTTTCCGACAAGCTCCTCGAACATTTCTTTGCTGACAAAGTGATACGGTTTGCCCTCGCTCTCACCCGGCCGAGGAGGACGAGTCGTCACTGAGGGAACAACAAAAAAGTCCCTTTCTTTCTTGGCGGCGCGAATAACGGTGTCTTTGCCTGTACCAGATGGGGCGGAAAGCACGAAGAGGAGACCTCGAGGAGTGTACGATGATGCGGTTGTCCTCTGTTGTTGGGGCACTATTTGCTCCATCTCAAGTTGCATGCTGTTTTTCCTACACTACCGATTGCACGGAGCCGGGTATACGAAGTTCCCGCTGTTTGCTATACTAACAATCAATGAAATAGACGCATGACCTTTCAAAAAAACAACGGCACCCATCCGTCAGGATAGAGAAAGTAAGAAACGAATACGGGTGAAAAGTCCTGAAAGTCAGGAGAAACTGCTCTTAACATTATTGTACAACACGCGAAAGCATCTTTGCAGCTAGACGCAGCTTGCGTGCCTGCATTATGGGAGCGTGAAGCATATACTAAAGAATGGATGTGATTATGCACGTGGATGCGATCACCCTTGCTGCGGTCGCCGACGAATGGCGTTCCTTCCTTATTGGTGCGCGTATCGATACCGTTATCGCGCCAACCGAGCATGCAATTGCCCTGCAATGCTACGCGCCAGGCACGCCCGGACAGAGCGGCCAGAATCGCTGGCTCTATCTCTCCGCCCATCCCCAGTTAGCACGGGCGCACCTCACGGCGCTCAAACCCGCCAAAATTGTGAGCGAACCGTCTTCCTTTATCATGCTGCTGCGCAAATACCTGGAGGGAACACGCATCGAAGCAGTGACCCAACCGCGTTGGGAGCGGGTCATTGAAATTCTAGCCAGCCACCGCAAAGACCAGGAAACCGGTGAGCGCGTCCGCTATCGGCTCATTATCGAAATCATGGGCCGCATGAGTAATATCATCTGCTGCGACGAACACGGCCTGATCCTGGGCAGCCTCAAGCATATAGGGGCCGAGATCAATCGCTATCGTGTCATCGCACCCAATGTGCCATATGTCCCACCTCCGCCCCAGCAACGTAGCCTCGCAGGTCAATCCCTGCCGCGCCTGGACCCGGCAACCGTCACAGCAGCCCAGCTGGAGCTAAGCGCGGCTGAAGAAGCGGCTGAACCAGCTCCGCCCCCAAGCAGAAAGTCGCGCTCACGGTCGTCAGGGCAGCCGAAGCTATGGCAACTCCTGACGCGCAACCTGCTCGGCTTCAGTCCGCTCTTAGCTCGTGAAGCCGTCTATCGCACCACCGACGATACAGAAACACCTATTACGCAGGACAAAAATGTCTGGGAGGAACTGGCATGGAACGTGCGTGAACTGGCGGCCTTGTACGACAACCATAGCTGGAAGCCACAGATAGTAGAGCGGTTGGAGCAATCGGCTGGAAGCTCACCGCTTTTTATCGCCTTCGCGCCGTATCCCCTCGAGCAGTATGCGGCTATGCCGGATGTACGCATTCGTACGTCGCCATCTATCAACGCCATCCTCGATGAGTATTATGCAGGCGCCGAATGGCGCGATGCGATGGAAAGCGTGCGTACACCCGTCAAAAAAGTGTTACAGACCCAGCTAGAGCGATGTAAACGCAAGGCTGAATTGCTGCAACAGGAACTGGCGGTTTCAGAAGAAGCCAACCGGTATCGCTTACAGGCTGACCTCTTACTGGCATACCAACATGAAGTCAAACAGGGGCAGCCCAGCACGGTAGTGCAAAACTTCTTCGAAGGCCAGGAGGCATCCTCACTTGTGACGATCCCGCTTGACCCGCGCTACGACGCCGTGGGCAACGCCAATCGCCTGTACCATAAATATCACAAACTGCGCCGCGCCCTCTCACTTGTCCCCCGCCAGATCGAGCAGAACGCAACTGAACTCGCAACCGTAGAACAGTTCCTGGCCGATCTCATGCTCGCCGACACCCCCGCCGAGGTCGGGCTCGTCAAAGCCGAGGTGCAGACGGCTGGCTACATTCGCGGCAAAAAATTCGGGGTATCTCCCGCGGGCACGCAGAAAAAAGCGCACAAGGGTAAAGGCGGCAAACCATCTAAAGGCAAGCCCATACCTCCCGGTGGAGGTGTACCTCTACACGTACAGAGCCGCGATGGCTTCACCATCTTGATTGGCAAGAACAGCCGCCAGAACGAAGAGGTGACATTCCATCAGGCCACCTCCAACGATATTTGGCTGCACGCGCGCGGTGTCCCCGGCTCTCATGTCATCATCAAAGCCGGTGGCCGCGATATCCCGCGCAGCACCATCGAGCAGGCCGCAAGTCTGGCCGCCTACTACAGCCAGGCACGCGGCAGCACAAACGTACCGATCGATTACACGTTGCAACGCCATGTGCGCCATATGAAAGGTGGGGGACCTGGCATGGTGATCTATGAGCGGGAGCGGACGATTTACGCGATGCCGAAGAATATATAATTTTACCCCCGTTCCCTGGACGACCCGATCCCCATCTCCTCTCGGTACTTCGTCACCGTGCGTCTCGCCATAGAAATGCCTCGTGCGGTCATCAGGCGGGCCAGTTCATCGTCGCTCAAACGCCGTCTGGGGTTCTCCGATGCGATCAACTCACGCAGGATATCCTTGAGGCCCAGAGAGCCATCAAAGAAATCAGAGAGCGGGATCAGGCGGCCATTGGGGAGCAAGGCGTATTTGTTGGCGGTGGCGCGGCTGACCGTGCCTTCATCCAGATTCAGGCGCGCGGCTACTTCGGCGCGGGTGAACGGCCGCAGGTAGCGAATACCTTTCTCTAGAAATTCTTGCTGGTAATCCACAATCAGTTCTGCTATCTGCTTGAGCGTGCGCCAACGGCGTTGGATACAATCGATGAAAAACCTGGCGCGATCACTGTGGTGCCGTATATAGCGCTGTACTTCCTTATAAGTGGGTTCATGTTCCAGGTCTAAGGGCTGCGTGCCATAGCCAGGGCCAATATGAAAGCCGTAGCGTTTCTCCTCGATCAGTTCCACCTCGAAGCCC
>VBHV01000708.1 GCA_005881995.1 Chloroflexota bacterium
GCTTTACTCAGCTCTGATGCGAGCACCTTCCCATCGCGCTGCAGGATCTGCATGATCGAACGTCGTCGTTCTGCGGTCAACATTGCATCTTTCTCCGTGAAATTGCGTTTTTTCCATTGACATTGCGCATTCATTGTGGCATTATCATTGTAGATGCATTTTATTGCATGAGAGTGCTGGTTGTCAAGGGATTATAACGACATCTTCCAGGACGTTTTACGAGCAGCTTTTCCACGAAAGTGAGGAATAATATGGATGGTATCAAGAATTACTTAACAGATATGGATGGGGTCATCCTGCAAGGCAGCACGCTACTCCCCGGAGCGGCGGAGTTTGTCCAGCGCCTACGGGCAAGGGAGATTCCATTCTTGATTCTGACCAATAACTCGCGGTTCACCCAGCGTGACCTGCAGATGCGGTTATCCTATATGGGGCTGGAGGTGCCCCCGGAAGCCATTTTCACCTCCGCGTTGGCAACTGCGCAGTTCTTGCACGATCAACAACCGGAGGGGCGAGCATTCGTCATCGGCGAGTCCGGACTAACAACAGCATTGCATGACATCGGCTACATTCTGACCGATCAGGAGCCGGAGTATGTGGTGCTGGGAGAGACCACCTCGTATAGCTTTCAGCACATCACCTGGGCCATTCGCTTCATTGCTGCCGGTGCACGTTTCATCGCAACCAACCCCGATCAGATGGGACCCGGTGAGGGAGGCATCGTTCCCGCGACTGGGGCTGTAGCCGCATTGATTAGCGCGGCTACAGGTGTCAAGCCCTACACCATTGGTAAACCAAACCCACTGATGATGCGCACCGCTCTGCGCACTCTCGATGCCCATTCTGAGGATTCCGTGATGATTGGGGATCGTATGGATACTGATATTGTTGCCGGGATTGAGAGCGGCCTGCGGACTATTCTAGTGCTAACGGGAGTCACCAGGCGTGAGCAGGTCGAACGCTTCCCCTATCGGCCCTCCTGGATCCGGGAGTCCATTGCGGATGTTGAGCTATAAGACTTACCTATTGTTTATTGTTGTTGTTGCGGCACAAGTTCCTGCTGCACCTGGTCGCGTTCGTCTACCTCGTGGGCGGCGGGAATCCAGGCGGGAGATTCCGGCGGTAATTCGTCGGTGGGCACCATTTGTGAAGGAGCGATGCGGACTGAGACGGCCAGTTCGCTCTCGGATTTGCCACGGTAGACGCTGCGTGTAGGGGGTACGTCGGGAACTTTTCAGGCCCCCTACCGAGGCCAACTCAAGGTAAGCAAGAAAGTTGGTCCGATTTCACTGGAATATGCCGATGTTGATTAAGTGACCCTCGACGATTCGAAAAAGCGCAATACGCAGCATCGTTTGACCGCATAGGCCAGGAACTTGCCGATAGCGAAGCCACGGCGCACACTCCTACGAGGAGAAGTGCATGTGCCCGACGGCGGTATGGGCCAGCAGCTTTTGGGCGTTGCGCCACAGCAGCTTCTCCCTCACCTCCGGCTTGAAGTAGTCGAGGGCATCGAAGTCCTTCATCCAGCGTTGGGGTGTGATGAAGGGATAATCTGAGCCAAAGAGGAAGCGGTCCTGCAGGCGGGTCGCGGCCTCACGCAGCAGCGCTGCAGGCGTGTACTTTGGTGACCATCCGGAGAGATCATTGAACACGTTGGCCTTTCAAGCCGGGAAAATCGGCCGCCAGGGAATCGAGGTAGATGGGACGGGTGTAATCGAGTTTTATGCCCATGCCTCCGGGTGTGCCTGCGCCCAGCCCGTTCGTACCTGTGTGAAAAAGGGCCGGTACGCCCAGCCCCTGGATCCTCTCCATCAACGGATAGAAAGCGGGGTCGTTTGGGTAGAACGCCTGGACGCCCGGATGAAATTTCGCGCCAGCCAGTCCCAATTCTTTGATGGCGCGCTCCATTTCTTTGACGGCTGCCTTCCCCTTGTGCGGGTCAACGCTGGCAAACCCGACAAATTGCTGCGGATAGCGCTGCACAATGGCCGCGACATAATCGTTCCCCAGCGGGGGCAACCCCGTTGCCGTTTCGGCATCCCAGGCCAGCAGGACACCGACCATATCGAGTTCCGCATAATCGGCGGCGATCTGCTCGATATCCTTCAGTTTTACCTCGGTGCGGAAGAAGCGCTCGGCGGCCCTGGCGTACGGGCCGAGCGTGACCTGCATAAACTCCGTCGTCGGCAGGTGGACATGGAAGTCGATGGCGCGTGGCATGGCATGGTCCTCCAAAAGAGCGATTCGAACACAACTTCGGGCCCGTGGTACTCTTTATTATAGTCTCGCGTGAGCCCACGTTGTCCAGGATCCGCTGGGGGAGAACGCTTACGGCTCTTGATAGACTACGTACAGTACTGACTCCCTCAGCTCCAAGGGCAAGCCCGTCGAACGAGGAGCGCCCGCAGTTCCGCCAGCAGCGGTCCGAGGCTATCAGCCAGTTCCTACACGATATCTGGCTCGTTTCTGCCTGTCTTCGAACTTCCCCCCAACCAGGGGAGCAACTCTCGCAACGCTGGCAGCGCTTGCTCAACCGCCTCACGTCCAGCTACGACGAGTTGAGGGCCTTTGGTAAACTGGAGCAGCGAGACATTGCGCGTCTGCGGGCGGATCACCACGTCGGCTTCAAGATCACTGTGCATATTGATGGTAGACATGCTGACTTCATACGCGCGCAAGAGCACATCGACCAGGTGCGGCGAAAGGGCTTTCCTGGCCGGAGTATACTTTGCCTCCTCCATCCAGGGGGTCGCGCTCTCCAATGAGAGCGGCTCGCGGTCGTCCACGTCTATGCTCAGCAGGATATCAGCACCCATGTTGCGAGCCGCACGAGTCGGCACCGGATCGTGCATACCCGCGTCGATCAGCATATGATTCCCGATGGTGACGGGCGGAAAAATCCCTGGTATGGAGACGCTTGCCAACGCGGCTAACCAGAGAGGACCACGGTCCAGTACCATTTCCGTTCGCGTCGCCAGGTCAACTGCAATCATCGCCAAAGGTGCTGAGAGGTCCTCGAAGCGCAAATCCCCGCAGCGGTTACGAATTTCACGCTTCAGTCCTCGATTGGAGAAGATGGACATGCGTGGCACCCCCCAGCGCATGATATGGCGGTGGATATCTAAAAACAACGCTTCGCTCTCGGCAAAAGACTTTCCCATCAGGTACAGGCTGGGGGGAAGGACGCCGATACTACAACCTGCCAGGTAATCGGCTGGAATACCGTAGTGCAGCAAGCGCTCGAACGTTCCCAGATGGGCAAAGCCGCGTGCGCCGCCACCTCCAAAGGCAATACCGACCGTCAGGTGGGCGATATGCCGCGCGACAAAGTCCACCGCCCGCGTCAAAACGGATTGCGGAGCAACCTCGCTTAATGCCATTCGTCGCTTCCAGCTCTGCTCGAGCAACGATATATCCGCTGGCAGAAGTCTCATCACACTATGACCCAGGCGCCTCGAGTACTTATCCTGTACTCCAATTGTGGGGATTTCAGGAACAT
>VBHV01000709.1 GCA_005881995.1 Chloroflexota bacterium
TCCTCCTGGGTCCAGGCTGTAGACTGTGTGTCCTCCAACAATGGGCGAACCGTGAATGTTCGAGGAGGCTTGCCAGCCCAGGCTCAGGCTCGCTCCGGATCCGACCAGCACCTGTCGCACTCCATCGACGCAGGGCACGAATACTTGCGAGCCAAGCGCAGCGGCACCGCCGTAGGCATGGCAAATATCCTTCACTCTAATCTGACCACCTACACCACCGAGCGCGTTGGCGTGAAGCAGGTAGCCCTGGCCGCCCTTGCCATCAGCGAAGATCAATCCGCCTGGCAAGAGGATTGGTCCCATCGAACCGAGATCAGCATCGCTGGCATTCTCCTGCTGCCACTGGGTGGGTGCGAAGCCGTCTTCCAGGCTCAACTTCGCTGACAGGCGCAAAATGGAATCGCTATGATCCCAAGCTCCCTGGGTGGTTGATCCATTGCCAACCGCAACATAGATGTTACCAGTACTATCAATGGCAGGCCCGGATGGCGCCCAGATGCCTCCTTCGCGGGGAGTCGGTACCTGGTAGGAGAGTAAAGGCCCACTGCCATCTGTGCGCGAAGCAACCACCGTTCCATGATAATTTCCACAATCGCCATCAAGACCGCCATAGGCAACATAGACCATATTCTGGAAGAGCGCCAGCGCGGCCCGCTGCTGGTGTACTCGCGGCTCCATCGCGGGGATATCCGCCGAGCGGCGTACGCGTACCTTTCCGGTGGCTACATCCACGCCTACCAGGATATGCGCGGGTCCCTGGATCTCAGCGACGGCGAAGACCAGGTTGGTGGCCGGATCATAGACGGGTGTGCCGGTAATGCCCAGGGGATCAATGTTCCCGCAGGGTAGTGTTGACAGTGGAACAGGGTTGCCAACATTGGTATGCCACTGCACCTGGCCTGTATGGCTATCGAGGGCATAGAGTGAGTCTCCCTCGGTGGCCACAATCACGCGTCCACCGATGACCAGCGGCTCAGCATAGACCGCGCCATCCAGTTTCATACTCCAGGCGCGTGTAAGCTTGTGTGGGTCGGGTGCATTTGCGACTAAGCCAGTACGAGCATTGTTCTGATGATACGTAGTCCAATCGGTACTGTTTGCAGGTGTGGGTGTACTCGCCGGATTCGTCGTAGTTGGAGGCAGCGTTACAGTGGTAATTTGTACCGGCGGGGCGTCACTTCCCGCGCCGCATCCTACAAGCGTTATGAGGAGCGCACATATTCCCAGTAACAGTACGGGCCGCTGAAGTTGCTTGATCACTTTTCAATCTCCTTTTTAAGGCGGGCGCGATAACCCCATAAGCGTAAAATTAACGCATCAAGCTCGCCACCTGTGTAGGGACAAGGGGTGCTGTGGGGTGGATGCTCGCTTCCCCCACCCAGGACAAGCACAAGGCCCCCGCATCCACCCCTCAGCACCCCTTGTCCCTACGACAAACCCAACGATTGTCCTTGGACCTAGCTTGACGCCTATTGGGCGCGATAAATCGAGCCCCTACGGTTTTCTACTTTTT
>VBHV01000061.1 GCA_005881995.1 Chloroflexota bacterium
CCGCAGTTTTTCGCTCTGAATAGCTCGCAGTTCCTCCTGCGGCGCGGTATCAAGCTTCCTACACCAGAACTGCTCGTTGTCCGGTCGCTCGGGCGAGAGCCGGTACTTCTGTAGCAGGGCAATCCATTCTTCGCGAATATCGCTCATTGGCGTTCTCCTTGATCCTCTCTGATGGCATGGTGGTGGATGCGCCATTCCCAACCAAGGGCATCCCCTTCGAAGAAAGTAGCGCATGTTCCTTTTTAACTATCCGACTGGAAGCGATAGCCGACTTTGGCCTCGTTGTAAATGAAGCGGCGTTTGGCAGGTATTTCGATTTTCTTGCGCAAGCGATTGATATACACGTGAATATTCTTTCGTTCGGAGGCATCGTCATCTCCCCAGACTTTCGATAAAATGAAATCATACGTGACGATCCTGCCCCTGTTTGTTACCAGGATATAGAGTAGCTCGTACTCGGTGAATGTCAGCTCTATCTCTTGCCCATGTACCATCACACGGCGCTGCACAAAATTCACGTCCAGTGGTCCTGCAATGAAGTTCTGACTTTCGGCTCCTGCTCGCATCCGATTGGCATGCAGAAATTGCACATTGATACGAGCCAGTACCTCTTCCATATAGTAGGGCTTGGAAACATAGTCGTCGGCGCACAAGTGGAGCGCACGCACTTTCTCTGGTTCGTCACTTTTGACCGAAATAATGATGATTGGCAGAAATGGATAGGCCTCACGAAACTTTTGACACACATGCAGGCCACTTATATCAGGTAGGCCTAAATCAAGCAAAACAAGGTCCATATGCTGGTCGATCATATCCAGTGCCTCCCTTCCGTTGTGCGCGACATAAACCTCATAATAGTGGCGCTCCAGGCTTTGTTTGAGGAGATGTACAGCTGTATCCTGATCTTCAACCACGAGAATTTTTTTCATAGCTTGCCCCTTCTGCTTTAGCCAATGGCAGCGTGAATTGAAATGTAGCTCCTCCGCCATCACGGTTTTGCACCCAAATATGACCGCCATGCGCTTTCACGAATCCCTGGCATACCGCCAGACCCAGTCCTGAACCCTGCTCGCGTGGAGCCGAGCGGAATCTCACCGGTACTTTGCTCTCATTCTCATGCAGTTGTTGTTTCACCCGATAAAATCGTTCAAAGATATGATCGATGTTTGAGAGTGGAATACCGGGGCCACGATCGGCCACGCTGACGAGCAACTCTTCACCATTCGACTGTACTGTGATATCGATGGGCGACTCGACCGGCGTATAACGAATAGCGTTTTCAATGAGATTCACCAGCACCTGGCCGATGAAGATAGGGTCTGCCTCGACGGGTGGTAAGTCATCGGGAACATGTATCTCAATACGGCGTCCCTCTAGAAGCGAGCGCATATGGCCTAAGTCTAGTGTATAGAGAATGATTTCGTCGATGGGATATAGCTCTTTTTCGAGTTTCAACGCGCCATTTTCGATGCGGGACAAATCTAGCATCCTCATGACGATACGTTCAAGCCAGTTGGCTTCGCTGACGATATCTTCTAGAGTACGACGGTATGCTGGTTCGGCATCACTGGATATTTCCTGGCCAAGCAAACTGCTCGCCGCCCCTTTAATGAGGGTGAGAGGAGTGTGGAAGTCATGGGAGACAGAAGAAATAATAGCCGTTTGCAACTCCTCAGTGCGTCTGCGCAGCTCCTCATGCAGCGCCTCTTGCTGCATCAATGCGCGTTCAATGAGGGTTTGCTCTATCAAACACACAGCGTGATCCAGCAGCCTGGCAAAGAGTTCCGGGTGGAGGTTATCGGTTGGTTTATCCTCCTTTTCCAGGTGTTTCTTAATTGCTACGAGTTCAGGATTGGCATCATCTTCTATGAAGAGCTGCAGCACTCCCAGCACCTTTTGCCCTGATCTCGATAGTAGAGGAATCAGGTGGTTACAGTGATACACACAATGGCCAGCCTGTGTATTGCTTACCACTACCCTGCGTAAGTAACTGCCTTTGGGGCGTGAAATGAGAGGAATTTCCGGCAGCGTCACAGATTTCCCATGTTCCATTACCCACATCAGGCTCGCTTCCTCGTTAGAGGAAGGTTTCGGCAAACTTGTCGATTGCGTTGAAAGCATCGAAAGCGAGGAATTACCATCCAGGTCGGGCAAGAGAAAAGCGCAGCCACGTATGCCACAGAAAGCAAAGGTATCTTCTATGGTTCGCGCAATGAGAGTGAGTTGAGATTTCAGGTCTTTCTGATCTCTTGTGACCTGCATTACATCATAAAAGACGCTCATTTCACGGTCCCGGCGGCTAACTTCTTCGTGCTGTTTGCGTAACATCGCTTCATATAGCACGCTTTCTTCGTACTTTTGTTGCCTTGCCTTCTCAACTCGTTTTTGCTGTTGTGAGTATGCATAACTCAGGATGATGGCGAAAAGCAGAAAAGTGAGCAGTTCTACCGCGTCTTCAATATGAGTAACCGTCAAAGAAAAGACCGGTTGCACAAGGAAGAAGTCAAAGGCGAGGCAGGCAGCAACCGCGGCTAGAATGGCTGTCCTGAGTCCACGTTTAAGGGTGAGTAGTAGCACAATAAAGAGATCAACTAGTATTGCCAATACAGTGTCAATGAGCAATCGTTTCCACCATCGCCCATTTGTCATTGCTTGCAAGAGACTGTAGTTTGACCAGAACATAGCACATTCTCCTGTTCCTCTCTATTACGCAACGAACAGATACAACATGAGCATAAAAGATATAATTTGCACTGTCAATAGAAGCAAGTGGGATGATCAGCTATCAACTCGCACTTCTATCCATTGCTCATTCTCCAGGCGCTGGTATATGGCGCGAAACTGTTTACGCGCCATACTGATATAGGTGCTAACGCTCGTTGTACCGATGCCCATAACCTCGGATATTTCATAGAGCGAAAACCCATCTACGACCCGTAGTAGCAAGCACTGGCGCAAATTTGGTGAAAGCTCAGCAAGAGCCAGATGGATAAGCTCCATTGCTGCCGCACAATCTTCAGGTCCTGGCATCCCCATGTTGACGTTATCTCCCTCGAGGTGTTCCCAGGACTGGCAAAGCGCCTTCTTACCTCTCCAATGGTCGTAAATTAAATTGCGCGCGATGGTGTAAAGCCAGGTCTTAAAACACGTTACATTTTGCAGTGTTGCCAGGTTGAGCCAGGCTTTGAGAAATACCTGCTGGACGAAATCATGCGCTTCGTCATGATCTCCCAACATGCCTACCAGATATAGGTAGATTTCGTGCTCATAGCTCTGTACCAGAGCCGTGAAAGCCTCAGTATTGCCTACTTGCGCCTGCTTTACCAGTTGCAGAGTATCTGGTGATGCTACCATGCTGCACATCCCTTCTCAACGAGCATTCGTTTCCAATAAGACGTACTGCCAGAGGGTCATCTTTGGCCCAGATACATCGTAACCGGAGAATATCAACCGGCTCTAAAAATAGATGAAAAATTCTAAATATTCTCTAACATTCATGTGAATGTCAGAAAGAAGAAAATTGAGGGTGGGTAGCAAAATAGGCAAGCAGGTTTTACTTGATGGAAACGACCCTGCCTCCTGTCATACTTTGCAAATTTGCCGGGGTGAGCTGAAAGACGGCGTGCGGGTTTCCTGCGGCGGCCCAGATTTCTTCATATTGCAGCAGGTCTTCGTCGATGTATGTTTCCAGGCGTTCGGGGTGACCCACCGGCGGCACACCGCCCACGGCAAAACCGGTATGCTGGCGCACAAAGTCCGCATCCGCTTTTTCAATGCGCTCACCGGCGAGTTCAGCCAGTCGCCGCTCGTTCACGCGATTTGCGCCGCTGGCGACCACGAGTATCGGTTTATGTGTCTCTCCCCCTTTAAAGATGAGCGATTTCACGATTTGCCCTACATGGCAGCCCACCGCCTGGGCCGCTTCGCTGGCGGTACGCGTCGAATCTGGAAACACCACCACTTCACCTGAAAACCCCAGAGTTTTCAGCGTTTGCTGGACTTTTTGAACACTCGATCCTGGTTCTTTTGACATGCTGTGATCCTTTATGTTATCGTATTCCGACTGCCGATACTACTATAAACCAGTTTCTCGTAATTGTGTGGATAATAGGAAGAAAGACTTCGTAGTAAATGAAGATAGAAAGAGCAAGACATGTCTACTCCCGGCGAACAACAGGTACATACCTTTTCTACGACATTCCCCTCCGGGACTATCAATACACGCTATCTACTCTACCTGCCCAGAGCGTATGATGCACAGCCGGAAAAGCGCTGGCCGTTCATCCTTTTTCTCCATGGGGCGGGTGAGCGGGGCAATAATCCGGCACTCGTTGCAAGCCAGGGATTGCCAAAGCTCCTGCGGGATCAGCGTGATTTCCCGTTCATTGTCCTGTCTCCCCAATGTGTAAGCGGGAGTTACTGGCACACCGATACGCTTGCAACAATGCTTGCCGAGGCTATGGGCGAGTATCGCATCGATACGGAGCGCATCTATCTGACAGGGTTGAGTTTGGGGGGATTCGGGACGTGGGCCATGGCCATAGCCCATCCCCAGCGTTTTGCCGCCATCGCTCCCATCTGCGGAGGGGGCGATCCCAATGCAGTGTGTCGCATCAAGCATGTACCGGTCTGGACCTTCCATGGAGCCAGAGATACCATCGTGCCGATTGAGAGCACGGAAAGGATGGTGGACGCGCTGAAAAAATGCGGGGGCCATGTGCTCTTCACCGTGTACCCGGAAGCGGGTCATGACTCGTGGACGCAAACCTATGCCAATCCGCAGCTCTACGAGTGGTTTCTCCAGTGGAGACGCGGCGAAGCGCATCTTTCATAATGAGCAGCAATATATTGTGCCCCGATTTCAGAAGCCAATCCGCGTTCATAGCTTCATATTGTGATTGAGAGCTTCACAATATCTCGAGCAAGTCGCGAAGATGTTCAATTATCACATCAGGTCGAGTCTCGCTCGCAAGCTGGTGATGCGCTTTACTTTCACGCTGGTGGACGTAGGCAAGAAGAGCATCATTCGTCAGCGTAGCATTCTTCTCACGCTGAGAAGATAGGGGAGACGAGGTGCCTGGTAAGTTTTCTACCCTCTTAGCCGCTCGCTGTCCAAGCAGTACGGCAGATGAGGTAGGTATCAACGCGGCTTGCGCCTCCTGGCGTAGGGACGCTTTCGGCATCCAGATGGCCAGCATATCGAGCAGTTTCGCGCCGGCAATGTCGGCCTTGAGTGAGTCTCCTACCATCGCAGCTTCTTCTGGTGGGACGTGCAGGCCGTTGAGGGCATACATGAAGATGGCGGGATGTGGTTTGCGAATTCCCAGATCGGCTGATATCGCCATGTGGCGCAGATCAAAGTAGTCGAGCACGCCCATTGTCTGAAGGTCTTCATGAAAGGGCACGCCACCATAATGGCGGTTTGTCACCACACCCAGGATGTAGCCGCGCGCTTTGAGTTCCGATAACGTGTAATGCGTATCGTCGAAGAGACGGCGCGAGTCTGGAGTACGCACGCGCAGCGCTTCGTATATGGCCTCCCCTATCTTGCGATTTACACCGGGGATGTCCAACTGTTGCAGGGCCTCCATTGCAGCAAGCGTGAAATCGGGTTCATAAGCGAGATGCTGGCGAACTTTGTCGCGTATGCGCCTTTCAACGCTTTTGCGCAGGAGCGCACCCATCTCATCCATGTCCATATCGGGGAATATATCGTAGCCAACATGTTGAAGAAGTGTTGATACGGCCAGCCGGTTAGAGGTTTTCTCAGCGGCAAGCATGAGCACCTGATCATTGTGCGTCCACAATGTGCTACCTAGATCGAAGAGTATACAGCGTATGCTACGTCCCTCCATAGTTTTTCTTGCCTTCATTCTTTACATTGACCTTACATAACATTCCGATTAGCCATGTTGCACGTGCCCAAGCGGTGTCGAGATGATACAGATCACGCTACCTAACTCTACTGCAACAATAATTACACGTAGAAACAGGCGAAATCGTCTCAATCAAGAGCAATCAAGAGAATCAGCCTGCTGCCGCGGTGCTTCACCGAAGCACCTATGTAAAGTATAACTGAAACATGTTAAATAGTGATGAATATGTGCCCTTACTATAGCATGTATCTGGACTACAATCCAGGCACGAACTACAAGCAGCCAGCATTTTTCAAACAGAACGAACATTGCGAGGCAAAAAACACTCGTGTATAATAGTTTCAGGCTACCCATCGGTTATACAATCGATGACGAAGGCGATTCTGCCCTGCTTCCTGGTCTCTTCGAATATCCTACAAAGTAGATTGGAGAATAGCATGCCTGTCTCTGTCACCAATTCCAGGTTGATTTACGATGCGCTCAAAGAGTGCGATGTCAAGATCATGTCTGCTCTTCCCGAAACGTGGCTGGTCCACCTGATCCGTATGGCCGATGAAGACCCGGATATGACGTTGGTGCGTCTCGCAAAGGAGGAGGAGGGCATCGGCATTTCGGCAGGGGCGCACCTGGCAGGAGTCAACTCCGCCTTGTTGATGCAAAATCATGGCTTCCTTGCTTCCATCAACGCCATCGTCTCACTGGCATTGCTCTACAAAATCCCCTTATTGATGTTGATAAGCTATCGCGGGCACTTTGGCGAAAAAGACCCCTGGCAGACTCAGGGAGGGATGGTCACGGAGCCCATCCTGCGCTCCATGAACATTCCAATCTGGCACTTGAACAACGCGAGTGACATTCACAGGCGTCTCAAAGATGCGCAAACGCTTGCCAACGCCTCGCTGCACCCGGTGGCGGTCTTGCTGTCGCGCGAACTGATGTGGGAGGATTAAGCATGCTAAGAATAGATGCTTTGCAAGCTATTTATCCTGAGCTGGAAGAGCGTATCGTCGTCACCATCATGGGCGCCGTTGCCGCCGAGCTATATACGCTAGGCCATCGCCCCAACTTCTTTTACCTCGAACACGCCATGGGCCTCGCCTCGTCGATGGGCCTGGGCCTCGCGCTGGCAATGCCGCAGCACAAGGTGATCGTAATCGATGGCGATGGCTCATTGCTCATGAACCTCGGGACGCTCAGCACAATGGCCCGCTACAGACCGGGCAACCTGCTGCACATCGTCTTCGATAACGAAAGCCTGCTTTCTGTGGGAGGTTTTCCTACCGCAACCTCCACCGGCACCGACCTTGCAGGCATCGCCAGGGCATCAGGCGTCCCCTCAGTCATGGAGGCCAACGCACCCGACAGCCTCGCAAGGAGCGTGCACGAGGCGCTGGCGAGCAACACCCTGACCACCATTATCTCCAAAGTCGAAGCTATCGGGCCAAAGACATTTCATATGGACCTGCCTCTGCTTGAGAACCGCTTCCAGTTCAAGCGTAGCCTGGAAGCGATGCAAAAACACACGTCCGCTTTAGACCTTTAGAAAGGGAATGGACATGACCAGCGTTTTGTCGCAATTGCTCGAGGAACTGAATTCTGGCAGCTTAAAAGTGGTTGACCTGACTACTCCACTGGGGCCGGATACAGTGGTTATCGATCTCCCACCGATGTTTGCACCATCACCGGGCGTCACTGTCAGCGAAATATCACACTATGACCAGCGCGGCCCCGCCTGGTACTGGAATATCATCACGATGGGAGAGCATACCGGGACGCACTTCGACGCGCCCATTCACTGGGTCACAGGCAAGGACCTGCCTAACAACGCAACCGATACCATCTTGCCCCGCAAATTCATTGGCCCGGCGTGTGTCATCGACGTAACAGCCGACGTGGAACGGAATCCCGATTTCCTGCTCACCATCGAGCGTGTTGAACAATGGGAAAGCGAGCATGGACGCCTGCCGGCAGGCGCGTGGCTATTGGTGCGCACTGGATGGAGCAAGCGCACAGGACGCGAGGAATTTCTGGGCCTACAGGCAGATGGTTCTCACTCGCCCGGATTTCATGCAACGTGTTCGGCATTCCTGGCAAAGGAACGCGATATCCTCGGTGTGGGAGTAGAAACCGTTGGTACGGATGCCGGGTTGGCGGGCGGTTTCGATCCCCCGTTCCCAAGCCACACCTTCATGCATGGCGCGGGTAAGTTCGGCATCACCAGCCTGGTGAACCTGGAATTGCTGCCACCAACAGGGGCTATTGTGATTGCCGCGCCCCTCAAGTTTGTGCAAGGTTCCGGCAGCCCACTGCGCGTGATTGCGATTACCCCGTAGGGATGGAGACGGCCCGCAGAGAACCTGGAGGAGATTTCCCTATGGCACCACTTGAGCTTGAGACAATGCGCTGCGAATTGGAGGGACACCTGGCGCGCTTGCGTCTCAACCGTCCAGATGCGCTCAATGCCGCAAACTGGGCGTGGGTGCAGGACCTTGTGACGAGTACCAGTCATCTGGCCCAGAGCAGCGAGACACACGTGGTGATTGTCAGCGGTGAGGGTAGTTCCTTTTGCAGCGGACTCGATACCAAAGAGTTGGCGAAAGGCCATCTGACCCGCGAGTGGTTTGCCACCTGGGAA
>VBHV01000062.1 GCA_005881995.1 Chloroflexota bacterium
CGGTGAAATGCTCATAGATGCGCGGCAGGTTGGGGTGCAGCAGATCGGCCAGCAGGTGCGCTTCTCGTTCAAAGGCGGCTTCGGCCTCCTGTAAACGAGCTGGGGGCAAGCCCGCGCTGCTCATTTCTTTGATGGCGACGGGACGATTGTTGAAGCGGGTATCGGCGGCTTTATAGACCGCGCCCATACCACCCTGACCAATGCAACTGAGCAATTGGTAGCGACCGCCGAGTACCATCTGCTGGGCAAGTGTACCGGTGCTATGTTTGAATGGGAGCAGCGTAGCGCAATTCTGACAGAAGCGGGCTGTAGGTGGGTTTGCTGCCCCACAGGTATCACAAAATTGCTCCTGGATGGTGTCCAGGGTATCTGGCGTTGTCTGCATTCCTGGGGAGGTTTGCGGTTCTTGCTTTAATTGATCTTCTAGCGCGTCCCGAGTTTCGGCGTCTTCCATATTTTTACTATCCATTACAAATTATATTAGCGCATGGCATGCCATAAACGTAACCAATCCTCGATAGATAATGTTTCGGCGCGGCGGCTGGGATCAATGTTAGCAGCCGTAAGAGAGGCGCGCACCTCCTCATTTTTTTGGTGCAGGTGGTGTGTGAGCGAATTATGGAGTTGCTTGCGCCGCTCTGCGAAACCGGCCTGCACCAGCCGAAAGAAGCTATCACGCTGCTCAGGTGTCAAAGGGACCTGTTTCCGCAGGTCCACACGCAGGATTGCCGAGTCTACCTTCGGGGCGGGATAAAAGGCGCGGGCCGGTACGTGCGCGATAATTTTTGGCTGCCCATAAAACTGGATACTCACTCCCAGCAGGCTCAAATCGCCGGGACCGGCTACGATGCGCTGCGCCACCTCGTACTGCACCATCACCACCAGCAGGCGCGGCGCATTTCCGCTCTCTAAAAAATGACGGAAGGTGGGCGCGGTAATATAATAGGGCAAATTTGCGACGAGCTTATAGGGTTCCTGCTCAAAGACCTCCTGCGGATCGAGATAGAGCAGGTTACGCGCCAGCAGCTCGACGTTGCGAAACTCGCCCGTGGTTTTCGCGAGCAGGGCGAGCATATCGCGCTCTAACTCGACGGCGACAACTCGCCGGGCATGTTTCGCCAGTTCGCGTGTCAGGACTCCTGTTCCCGCGCCCACTTCTAATACCTGGTCGTTTGGCTCGATCTCGGCTGCCTCGATAATACGCTGCAATATGGCGCGATCCACCAAGAAGTTCTGCCCAAACGCTTTGTTGGGCCGCATATGATGGGCATACAACAGGTTACGTAGCTCGTGGATGTTGGTCAGGTCTAATTCATCATGCGCCGCGGGGGCGCGTTGTCCAATCTCCGTCAATGTTTCACTCTACATATCTATACAATTATTCACAGTTTACCATCCCCAGGGACCGCGACGACGGCGTCCTCCCCACATCGCTCTGCTAATCGCGCTGGCAAGTAGCAAGAGAATAAAAATCGGTACGAAAATGGCTCCGAATATGAATCCCAAACCGCCGTGTTCCCCAAACAAAAACCAGTGACCGGGCATAAAAAGCCCTTGCAGCAAGGATATCATGATTAAAATAAACAGGATCGAGCCAAAGCGGAATGGTCTGCGCGCGTGCTCTTGCGGGCGCGCCCAGGGCGGTACACCCTGTCCAGAATTGTTTTGCTGCGTGCTATAGCCGCTATGGGGACGATAGCCCTGCTCGTAGGCATCGCCATCGTTGCTGTACGGATTATACTGATATGTAGGCGCTGGGTGCTGTCGTGCGGGTGTAGGGACCCGATTTATCGCGTCCTGGGCGCTCGCTTGTCCATCCTGTGCCTGGTACACCTGCTGCATTGGGATGTCATATTCATAGCTGGAGGGCGGCTCGTCTCTGGGTACTGCCTCCGAGTTGAGATTGCCGGACCAGGAATACGGATACTGCGGAGCGTATATTTCATCTTCGTTCTCAGACTGCTGTTGTCGTGGAACAAATTCTTGCTGGCTCATTGTGGTCTCCCTTGCCCCGTTAAGGGGCATTGAAACAATGCATGTGAGGGATATACCCCTACTCTATAAGATACGAAACGCAGATACAAGAGTTGCAATACGGGCGAGATCAATCCAGGAACTTCCGCGCACCTGAAACGTGTAAGGGCTGCAAAGCGTTATAGTATAGTAATATTGACTTTATGCTTGATTGCTACCAGGGCAGGGACTGGCTCTAGCCCGTACTGCGACCAGGGCAGGGGCAAGCCCAGCCCCTACCCTATACGAAATGTTACCCTGACGTTTCAGTTGTCACGATAAATACCGGGATGATGATCTATACCAAATGTACCTATATATCCTACATAAGTCAAGCATTAGCAGGCTGATATGCTATGATACAATTTGAGTATTTTGAAGGCAGTCGGAATGAGAATCCAGTGCTTTTCAAAGAATGGCAGGTGTCTTCATGGATGAGTTGAACAATTCTAACGGTAATCACGACGATGACGAGGTTACGCAGCGAGTAATTCCTTCCCGACTGCCTGGGCCGCAGGCCAGGACGCAGTCCGTTGGCAGTCGGAATGAGGACCCAGTTCCTTCCCGACTGCCTGGGCCGCAGGCCAGGACGCAGTCCGTCCGGGAGCCTGGCAGTCGGAATGAGGACCCAGTTCCTTCCCGGCTGCCCAACAACCTGGAGTCGCAGGCCAGGACGCAGTCCGTTAGCAGTCGGAACGAGGATCCAACGCTGACGTGGAAGCAAAAAAAGGGTGACAGCGGCGCGGTGCATGTGATTGAACGCGAACACGAACCGAAACGGGGGAAGGACCTGGTTGACACAGGCAGCCGCGAAGCCACCCGCGGGCGTTCATCCAACCCATCTCTAATGGGGGTTGACGCACAAAACCAGGCGCTGCGCCGTGCTCGTATTAATCGCATCATGTTTATTAAGCGGCGGCAGTTGAGGCAGAGCCGCGTAGAAAAGGCGACTCCACGCTTGATGGTGGCTGTGGTGATTGCCTGCGCCGTGCTCTTTTCTCTGTTCACCGGGACACTGGGAGCCGCTTTTGCTTATTATGAAGCACAATTGCCGCTTTTGAATGGCATCGCCGACCACCAGATGTTCCAGACAACACATATTTATGATCGTAACGGGAAATTACTGGAGGCATTGTACGATCCGAAATATGGTCGCCGCACCTATGTGAATTATACTGATATCTCGTCCATGCTGGTGAATGCCACGGTCGCCACCGAAGACCGCACATTCTGGAACAATGGGGGCGTCGACTTCCAGGGTATTGTGCGCGCGGCTTTTACGAATTTTCAAAGCCAGACGGTGGTCGAGGGCGGCAGCACGATTACACAGCAGTTGATCAAGAACCAGTTTTTCCAGAATCAGCCCAGAACGGTGCAAATCAAGAGTGAGGAAGCGCTGCTGGCCTATGGTCTGACACAACAGTATCCCAAGTGGAAGATCATGGAGATGTACCTGAATACAGTCTACTACGGCGATTTGAATTATGGCATCGAGGCAGCCGCGCAGGACTATTTCAATCTCCAGCCCAAATGCACGCGCACGAAGTGTACCCCCGCGGCATCCCAGCTTGATCTTGCCCAGGCCTCGCTGTTGGCAGGACTTCCGCAGCTTCCTTCCTACTATAACCCGATCATGAACAGGGCGGCGGCGCTTGACCGGCAAATGTACGTGCTGCAGTCAATGGTGGAGATGAACTATATTACTCCTGCGCAGGCACAGCAGGCGGAGCGAGAGACGGCCACATTCAAGTTCCAATCGTTTAGATCACGACAGGGTATCCAGGCCACGCACTTTGTGCAATATGTCATCGACAGCGTGCTGGTTCCCCTGATTGGCGCACAAAACCTGTATGATGGGGGGTACAACATCTATACCACGCTCGACTTGAATTTAGAGAAGAAAGTGGAGCAGATCGCCAATAGCCACCTCTACCAGGTGACGTGCGATAATTATCTCGGCTGTTATGGGCCGCTCAATACCCAGAACAATGTCAATAATGCAGCGGTGCAACGATACCGGGCCATTGGTGCGCGGCAAGTTCAACGCGGCCACCTCACCCCGCCAGCCGGGTTCGTCGTTTAAGCCGATCGTGTATGCCACCGCCTTTGAGATGGGCTGGTATCCAGCCATGATCATTCCCGACCATAAGACAATCTATCCCACGCTGGTCTCGCAGAATCCACTCAAGTACTACACGCCGCAGAACTACGATGGCAAGTTCCACTCTGGCTTTCCTATGACTGTGCGCAACGCGATCGCCAATTCCTTTAACATTCCCGCCATTGACGCGATTGAATTTGCTGGCATTCCCAATGTCTTGAATATGGCGGGCCGCCTGGGCTTGACGGAAGTGGCCTCCCGCTCCCCGCAATCACTTGGCCCTTCGATGGCAATCGGCGCTAGCGAGGTCTCGCTGCTCCACCTGACGGGCGCGTATGCTACCTTTGCCGATCGCGGCGTACGGGTGCCGCAGAGCGCTATTCTAGAAATTACCAACAGCCAGGGTCAGGTACTTTACAGCTTTGACGCGGCGCATCCTCGTGGAGTGCGCGCTATGCGCGAGGATGTGGCCTTTCTGATGAGCAGCATTCTCTCCGATAAGCGTTCGCGCTATCATGAATTTGGGCCTGGTAACCCGCTGGAGTTAGACCGCCCGGCAGCGGCGAAGACGGGGACCACCGATAGTTTCCGCGATAACTGGACGCTGGGTTATACTCCCTATCTCACAGTGGGAGTCTGGGCCGGCAATAGCGACAACAGCATCATGCAGAATGTGATTGGCATTACAGGGGCTGGCCCGATCTGGCACGACGTGATGGAGTACGCGTCAAATTACTATAAGTATCCGCCTGATGATTTTATTCGGCCATCAGATGTCCACTCGGGAACGGTTTCCGCCTACACCGGCCTGCTACCACATCCCGGCGAACCGACGGTGACGGACTGGTTTATTGATGGCACCATGCCCACCATCCAGGGTTCCTATACTCCACCGCCACTGACATGTGAGGGAGATGGGTGCACTACTCCACCGCCTTGCACAGGGGATGTATGCCCGCCACACTGTATTTTTGGGTGTCCTCCTCAACACTGTCAGCCAAATTGCGGACAAACCGTGGGACCACCAACTCAGGGAGCGACAACACCCTACTTCACTAATGTACCGGCGACGCCAGGAAATGGTATGAATACGCTGATAAAGCAATACAACGAAGGTAACACCGTGCAAACGAGAGGATTGCTACGTAATGGCTGATAGAGCGGAAGAGACCGGCACGAATCACGTAGATGAAAGGTCACGAGAGGATGCGGCTGAAACGCAAGGGGGAGAAGAGCAAGAAGGACAGGCAGAGGAGCGCCCAATCAATATGAGCGCCGGGACGGTTACGCCAGAGGCGGCTTTTCGGCCATTAACACGCATGGAGCGGCGCAACCTGTGGATTACAGAGTACGGTGAACAGGATTTCGCGCTGCAAATGTGGACGCGGCTGGTGGAGCAGCAGGACCTTGAGATCGAGATGATGCTCCAGATGCATGGCCTATTGATCTTTGGCGTGATGGTGAGCACGCTACGGTATGCCCAGTTTTATATCGATCTGAATGAGGAACTGCACCGGGAGCATGAACCCGACACGGCTGATGCCCTGCGTGACTACTATATCGCGCTGGTGCCTCCGCGAGACGCGCCAGAGATCGGGCCGGAGGGATTGCCCACAGTTTCCCGCTATATTCATATGCGTGATGTGACGATTATGAGCGCTGGCCATAAGATCAAGGTGCCCTACTGGCGCGGCAAGATTCGCGAGGTGGATGCATTCGTAGTGGGGGCAACTGCAGCTGAATAAGAGCTTAAAAAGAGATAGCGATCTTTTTGTCATTTTCGCCGGAATACCAGCGCAGTACATTCTACTTCTGTCTCGATCTCTTCGATGTTCAGAATGGCCTGGTGCATCTCATGCGATTGGTGCCAGTAATTGGGGGTCATGATTACGAGCTGTTCGACCTGGTGGCGGTTCAAATGCACGGGGTACGAGATGGTGGAAGATGCGACGAAGGCAAACTGGTCCGCAAACTGCTGCTTTACATGTTGCTGCTTCTGCTCCTCGATATTCAATAGTCGAAGCTCTGTACGCAGGCGCAGGAGGTGTTGAGGGCCGGGGATTACCACGATCAGCATGCTTCCGGGGGCAGTGATACGCGCAAACTCGCCTGGATTCCTGGGGGCGAAGATGTTCAGAATGGTGTGGATACTGGCATCTGCAAGCGGCAAGCGCTGCTTTATATCGGCCACGACGAAGAGGACAGGCGAATAGCGCTTAGCAGCCATCCTTGCCGCTTCTTTCGAGCTATCCATACCGATATAGCAGTTGTGCGGTTGGGAAGCAAGGGCGCGCTGCAGGCGAGCGAGATAATAGCCTTCGCCGCAGCCAGCATCGAGGATATGCAGAGGATCTGAAACCGGCTGTAGATGGGTACGAACGAGCTCATTCACTCTAGCGGAAACAGGTGAATACAGCCCGTGCTCCAGAATGTCCCTGCGCGCCCTCAGCATTTCTTTAGTATCGCCGGGGCGTTTTTGAAGAAGCAGGTTGACGTATCCTTCTCTAGCGATATCAAATGAGTGCGCTTTCGCACATTTGAGCGCCTGATCGACCTGCGTAAAGGAGGAATGACAGATAGGGCAGGTGAGCAGATGCGCGCAGTATTCTGCAGTTCGCTCATCCTGGCTCATGTAACCCTCCGCCACAAATTGACTAAACCGGACGCCCACAAGAGGCGTCCGGTTTGTGCTGCGCTTGATTAGAACAACGACATTTGTTGAGGCGGGTCCTCTTTGGCTTTGGGGGGTTCGGCCTTTCGATTGCCTTCGGCTGCCACGCGCTCGGCTTCGGCAATGATGACGGGTATTTTTTTGAAGTCGGCGCGAATGGTGTCTTTGAGGCTGGCCTGGTGCAGACCGGCGGCGGGATGATACATAGCGATACAGATGCGCCCGTCGATCTTGCGCGCTCGGCCATGGATGACGCTGATTTTTTCGTTGCCAAAGAATTTCGCCATAGAATGGCGGCCCAGGGTGACAATGACCGGGGGATTGATGGCGGCGATTTGCCGGTCAAGATAGTCGTTGCAGGCAGCGATCTCTACTGGCTCCGGGTCGCGGTTGCCAGGGGGGCGGCATTTGACAACGTTGGTGATAAAGACGTCCGCTCGTTTGAGGTTGATGCTCGCCAGGAGTTCGTCTAGAAATTGCCCGGCGGGACCGACAAATGGGCGACCCTGTCTATCTTCATGGAATCCTGGGCCTTCGCCAATAAAAAAGATTTTGGCATGTGGATTTCCCTCGCCGGGAACAGCCTTTGTGCGGCCTTTAGAGAGATCACATTTAGTGCATACAGAGACCTCCGCGGCCACCTCCTTTAAGATCTCTTCGGGCGACATATTACCCTCTTTCCCAAATAATGTTTTTTATTTTTGTAGGATTCAACAAGGCAGAGAGGCGACCGCTCGGCTCCTTTCGTTCTGCCAACGCTGCTGCGCGTCAAGCAGGACGAAAGGAGAAAGGTCACCTCCCTCTCTTCACGCTCAGTTTTACGATTACCAGCGGCGCTCTGGGGGACGCTGACCAAAGCCGCTATCACGGCGCGGGCCACCAGGACCGCCAGGGCCGCCAGGACCACGACCAGGGTTGTTGGAGCCAGGGCCCATTGGACGGCGCTGGCCACCAAAACCACCGCCGCTGCCACCACGATCTCCATAGCCACCACCGCCGGGGCGACCTCCGCGATCTCCATAGCCACCGCGGTCTCCGTAGCCACCGCCGGAGCGATCACGATCTCCGTAACCGCCAGGGCCACGATTGGGCATTGAACCTTCACGTGGAGGACGATTGCCATAGCCGCCGGGACGTCCCATGCCGCCGCGACCAGGGCCACCATATCCGCCACGTCCGCCGCGTTCGCTGTCCAACTCGGCGGCACTGGGCATTTCGCCGCTCAAGGCAGCGCGGCGTGAGAGATTGATGCGTCCCTGCTGATCGACTTCGACCACCATGACGGTGATTTCGTCGCCGACCGAGACCACGTCTTCGGGGCGATTCACCTGGTAGTCGGCCAGCTGCGAGGTACGCACGAGGCCTTCTTTACCGGGCAGGATTTCCACGAATGCGCCGAAATCGACGAGGCGGCGCACAGTGCCGGTATAGATGCGGCCAACCTCTACTTCTTCGGTTAAGGCGCGCACGGCATCCATAGCATGCTGCATGGCATCGCCGGAGGTAGCGGAGATGTTGACGGAGCCATCATCCTCGATATCGATCTTCGCGCCGCTCTCCTCCTGAATCTTGCGGATCATCTTTCCGCCTGGGCCGATGACGGCGCCGATCTTTTCAGGGTTAATTTTGATGGTCTGGATACGCGGGGCGTAATCCGACAATTCTTCGCGGGGGGCGTCGATGGTGTCGAGCATTTTTTCCATGATGAACATGCGGCCTTCGCGCGCCTGCTCTAAGGCCCTGGACATGATCTCGTAGGTGATGCCTTTGACTTTGATGTCCATTTGCAGGGCGGTCACGCCATCAGCCGTTCCAGCGACTTTGAAGTCCATGTCACCCAGGGCGTCTTCGATGCCCTGAATGTCGGACATCACGGCCCATTTGCCCGCGCGCTCACCTTCACCGGTGATGAGGCCCATGGCTACGCCCGCGACAGGAGCGTGGATGGGCACACCGGCATCCATTAAGGAGAGGGTGGTGCCGCACACGGAACCCATCGAGGTCGAGCCGTTTGACGAGAGCACGTCGGAGACGGCGCGGATGGTATACGGGAATTCTGCCTGCGTGGGGATGACCGCCGCGACTGCGCGTTCTGCGAGCGCGCCATGGCCGATCTCACGTCGTCCCGGGCCGCGTAAGGGCTTACTCTCACCGGTCGAGAACGGTGGGAAGTTGTAGTGGTGCATAAAGCGCTTGCTTTCGCCGGAACCCAGGCCGTCGAGGATCTGCTCCTCGCCAGGAGAGCCAAGCGTAATGACGCTGAGTACCTGGGTCTGCCCGCGGGTGAAGATGGCGGAGCCATGTGTGCGCGGCAGCAGCCCTACCTCGCAACTAACGGGGCGAATGGTCTTGAGGTCGCGTCCATCGGGACGAACGCCGTTGTCCAGGATGTTGTTGCGCACATATGCTTTCAGCTCTTTTTCGTAGAAGGAGATGATGTCCTTCAAACGATCCGGATACTCTGCGCCGAGCGCGGCGATCAGTTCGCCCTGCACTGCATTGAGCGCAGCTGAACGGATGGCCTTGTTGGGATTATTGACCGCCGCTTCAAAACGCGGCAGCACAAAAGCGGCGACTTTGCTGCGCAGGTCCTGGTCAACCGCCGGGGCCTCAAAGGGTCGCTTGGCGATATTGACAGCCTGCGTCAGTTTTTCTTGCATTTTGATGATATCTTGCAAGGCTTCCTGGCCGAAGCGCACGGCTTCGAGCATCATCTCTTCAGGAAGTTCTTTCGCGCCAGCCTCAACCATCATGACGGCATCTGAGGTGCCTGCTATGGCAAGATCAAGGCGCGAGTTGGGCATCTGCGACTCAAACGGATTGATCACCAGCTGATCATCGATATAGCCGACGCGCACGGCGCCGACCGGTCCGGCGAAAGGAATATCGGAGACGGAGAGAGCCGCCGATGCCCCTACGATGCCCATGATGTCGGAATCGTTTTCCTGGTCAGCCGAGAGCACGGTGATGACGATCTGTACATCGTTACGATACCCTTTGGGGAACAGTGGACGAAGAGGGCGATCAGCAAGGCGGCAGGCAAGGATGGCATGCCGGCATACATGCGTTCTTCTACATCAACGGTCAGCGGGAAAAAATCGATACCTTCCCGAGGTTCGTCGCTACCTACGGCGGTAGCCAGGATAACAGTGTCGCCGTAGCGCACCAATACGGCGCCATTGGCCTGTTCTGCCACGCGACCGGTCTCGATGCTCATGACCCGGCCACCGATGACAGCTTCTTGACGGTGAATCATAGTTCCTCCGAATGGACACGATAAATCGGGTCCCTACACTACCCCTGTGGATAAAGTTCTGGCCTCTGTTTGCCATAGTACTCAAGGGGCTTTTGATCTCAGGGGGACCGCGATGGTCGCCCCTACAACACATTTCTTACAGGCTCAGCGATTACACCTGTTTTGCTTTACTGCGTTCCCCTGCTCGCTTGTTCTTAACGTTACACTTCTTCTCTCTGTCGTGGGTCCGAAATGCGAAGTACCTTCTGTCTTCTCTGTTTCCTTATTCCTGCGGTTCCGAATGTGTGCGTCGATTATTGAATGCGGAATTTGCTTTGAAATACCTCGGATGTTTTTCGTCGTCTCAATCTCTCTTCAACACGATGCACATGCCTGTCTATCAGGTGGGAGAATACTAGAGCAGCGGCCGGTTGCCATACTCGAAAGAGCCGACCGCACCCAAAATTCTATTATTAGTGGCGCAAGCCAAGTTTCGCAATTAACGCGCGGTAGCGCTCCGGGCTTTTCCTGCTGAGATAGGCCAGAAGTCGGCGGCGCTGACCAACTAACATCAACAGTCCACGGCGCGAATGCAGGTCATGCTTATGTACCTTGAGATGTTCTGTTAGCTGGTTGATGCGTTTGGTCAGGATGGATACCTGTACCTCCGGCGATCCAGTATCGGTTTCGTGAACGCGGGCATCAGCAATGATTTCCGCTTTTTCTTCGAGACTTAACGGCACGTTTTTTACACCTCCTATGTGCCAGGTTGAGCAAAGGGAACTTCCAGGTTGCATTATAGCATGCTTAGCAACCTGGACGCAATTCTCTTCTTCCGACTGCCAACGAACGGCGTTCTACGCTGCGCGCCAGGCAGTATTCCCTTTGTGGACGCGATTTATCGCGTCCCTACTTGATGGTGACTTTGGCGCCAACTTCGGCCATTTTATCGGCGATTTTCTGGGCCTCTTCTTTAGAGACGGCTTCTTTGATGGGCCTGGGGGCCTCGTCAACGACGGCTTTCGCCTCTTTCAGGCCGAGGCCGGTGAGTTCGCGCACGACTTTGATGACGTTGATCTTGTTCGGGCCAACCTCGGAAAGGATGGCGTCAAACTCGGTCTGCTCTTCAGCAACGGGCGCGGGCTCAGCTTCGGTGGGGGCGGCGACTGCTGGGCCTGCGGCGGCCACAGGGGCCGCACTTACGCCCCACTTCTCCTGGAGCGTCTTGGTCAACTCGACCAGTTCCAGTACATTCAGCTTTTCAATTTCGGTGATAATGGTATCTACGGACATGGTTTTCCTTTCTCCTTCATGGGTCCTTATTCCGACTGCCCAACAACCAGACGAACTGCATTCTACGCTGCGCGTCAGGCAGTCGGAAAGGTATTAATTACTCATGTTCTTGCAGTTGTTCTGCACGTGCTTGAATGACGTAACAAAGATCGCGCATGGGCGCGGTGAGCAAACTATAGGTTGTTGCCAGTGGCCCCTGAATTACGCCAACGGCCTGGGCCTTGGCGTAATTTTTCCCGCCTGGCATCCTGGCAAGATTCTCGACCTGTTCAGCAGTCAATGCACGACCGCCGAGGATGCCCGCTTTCAATACAACAATTTTCGATGTGCGCACGTAGTCAGCTATGGCTTTGGCGGCAGTTATCTCATCGTCGTAGCCGAGCGCGACGGCAGTCTGACCGTTGAAGATGCTTTTATCCAGCTCTGTCATATTGTTCCGTTCAGAAGCAATACGCAGGAGCGTGTTTTTAGCAATCTGGAACTCTAGCTTGGCGGCACGCATTTTATTGCGCAGGTCGTTCATATCTTTGACCTTCAAGCCCTGGGTCTGCACCAGTATGGTGACTGAAGCACGGCCCAACTTATCGGCCAATTCATCGATGACTTCTGCCTTTGCCGGTGTAGGCATGTGTGTTCTCCCTCCTTTCCTGGGAAGATAGGGGTTCTAGGGCGACCGCCAGGGTCGCCCTTACAAAAAATCGGCCCCCGGTTGATTACCGAAGGCCGCGAAAGATTCTGCCTGGTTCACACTGGCGGAGTATGACTGTGATTTCTGGTCATGCTCGATAGAGCCGGGTGAATTACGCTATCCCCTCGGCAAGCCGACACCTGTGGTGCCATTTACATGCCCTCTGGCATACTTGCTGTCTTCGGTTGGATTTTATTCTGTTGTAGGGACGCGATTTATCGCGTCCAGGCCCTGGTTCAAGATGTGCCTAGTGGACGCGATTATCGCGTCCCTACAATGAAAACGCCTCAATTGTTTAGACTGGTTTCAATGCTGTGGCAGCAGCGACATCGATCCGGACACTGGGCGACATGGTGGATGAAAGCACGACGCTCCTGATATAGGTGCCTTTGGCGCCGGTTGGCCTGGCGCGCACAACTGCATCAATGACGGATGTGAGATTTGCCATCAACGCGTCTTCGCTAAAGGACAGTTTACCTGCCGGGACATGTAGCAGGGATGTTTTATCAACTCTAAATTCGACACGGCCAGCTTTGACATCGCGCACGGTTTTGGCGATGTCAAAGGTAGTCGTTCCAGCTTTGGGGCTGGGCATCAGACCGCGCGGGCCGAGCTTTTTACCAAGGCGGCCAACTTTGCCCATGACATCGGGGGTCGCAATGGCGACATCAAAGCCAGTCCAGTCGGCCTCGATCTGTTTGATGAGGTCATCCAGGCCGACAAAATCCGCGCCTGCAGCTTCCGCTTCAGATACTTTCTCACCCTGCGCGAACACCAGCACCTTGACTTCTCTACCGGTTCCTGCGGGCAACATGGCGACACCACGCACCATTTGGTCGGCATGGCGAGGATCAACGCCAAGCCTCATGTGAACTTCGAGGGTAGGATCGAACTTCACGTAGTTTATTTTCTTGAGGAGTGAAACAGCTTCCTGGGGCTGATAGAGCTTGCCATCTTCAACGAGCTTCTGCGCCTCCAGGTATTTTTTTCCATGTTTTGCCATACTATTTGTTTTCGCCCTCCTTGTGGCAATATAACCGCAGTGACTTGCGGGCAATCTTACTTCCGACTGTCAACGAACGGCGTTCTACGCTGCGCGTCAGACAGTCGGCTAGGAATTTACTAACGTGATCCCCATACTGCGGGCTGTTCCTTCGACCATGCTCTCAGCGCCTTCAATATCGATCACGTTGAGGTCTTTCATCTTGAGTTCAGCGATCTCGCGCAGCTTGGCACGGTTAATCGAGCCAACCTTGGTCTTATTGGGGATCGCCGACCCCTTTTCCACTCCGGCAGCCTTCTTCAACAGATCGGTTACGGGTGGAGTTTTGGTAATAAATGTGAACGAACGATCTTCATAGATCGTAATTTCAGCCGGGATTACCATCCCTACCTGACCCGCGGTACGCTCGTTGTACTCCTTACAGAACGCCATA
>VBHV01000702.1:0-1948 GCA_005881995.1 Chloroflexota bacterium
CTTTCCCCTGTGCCTGGCGCAGGTCTTCTGCCTGCCAGAGAAGGGACTCAGAAAATAAGGCGATATCCTGTTCGCGTAGTTCGTCACTGACCGGACCAGAAAAAAGCTCTACTGTTTCTGCATCGGCAAGGATAGCCAGTATACGTCTTCCGTCGATGCGCATCAGGATGTTAGCGAGTGATGGGTCGCCCCAGTACACGCCATGTTCATGTAGCTCGACCAGGAGTACGGCGGCCGCTGATAGGAGGTGTCGCTTCGTACGCCGGGTAAAAGGCAGGCGATAGAGCAGAACGTGTGGTACGACGCGTGGAGCTAAGCTCGTCACTGTATAGCCACGATCTCCACTGGTGTACTGGGGGAGGCCACCGGGTCCCTGAGTGCCGAGCAGCAGGGGCGGCGCTTTCACGGTAACGGTTCCTATCGGGTTGAGCGACGGAATGCCGCGCCGTGCAATCTCACGTAGATTTCGAATTTCGCGCTCGGCCATGAAAGGGGTGGTCTCTTTGATTGCGTAGCGTATACCTTCGAGCTCCACAAAAATCACGGGATGACGCGACTCACCTCGCCGGATGATCAGGGGTATAACCCCATGTTCCGGCCATTCCTCTATAGGAGCGTGCCAGGGAAGGCCTTCCAGCCGGTGCCGGTCATCCACACCCATGTGAAACATTGCTGTGTTTGTGGTAGAAGGTTTACTCGATTCTGCATTGCTCATAATCTCTGGTTGTGTGCTCCATAAATTTATTCTCTCAAAGTATCATAGCAGTTTTGCGAGGCAGGATGTCCTCCATTGCCGAAGGGTCACCATGCATAGCGTAGTTTCTAATGGAGCATCGGCATTGTTTTAACAGAACCTGAGCCCCAGGGAACCATCACTCTGCTTCTGTTGGTCTGATGGTTCCCTCTCCCTCGAGGAAGAAGACGATTCGCTCGCAAATATTGGTGCAATGGTCCCCGATGCGTTCGAGATTGTGAGCGATCCAGAGCCAGTAGGTCATACGCTGCATAATAAGCGCATCCTGCTGCAGTGCTGGGATGGCGTGGATGTCGGTCAGCATTGTCATCAAATCATGGCGGACCAGATGGTAGCGCACATCGACGACGTCGTCCTCTTGCCAGATGACGCGCGCTGCCTGAGCGTCGTTCTGTTCAAAGGCATCCATTGCCCCCTGCAACACGCGCCGCGCCTCTTGCCCGAGATCAGCAATCCCAGACACAATGGACGCTTCTGTCACCGGGCGGTCCGATGGGCGTTTCCGGTCTCTGGCGGCAGTGTTCGGAGAAGCCATTTGGACCTGGCTCATGCCCGCGGCATGCAGCGGGGCCATACGCACCAGTAACTTGGCAATCCCCGCCGCGTTGTCTCCCATCCGTTCCAGGTCTCCTGCCATCAAGGGTGCCGACGAAAGAAACCGCAGATCGAGCCCTGCCAATGGTTGTTGCAGCGTGAGTGACTGAAAAACCAACCGCTCGACCTCGGCACGCACCTCGTCGATGGTGCTATCCGATGCAATCACCAGCCCGCACAAGGCCTGGTCGCCGCTTTGTACCGCCTGAATGGCTTGTTCGAGTGCTGTTTCAGCCAGCGTGCCAAGACGGATGATCCTCGTCCTGATCTCATATACCTGGGTATCTAGAGTGCTTCTTGTCACTGTATCTCTCCTTCTCAGCGCAGATGAAAGCTATTATAGCATGGATATCTTGAGGAGGAGAGATGCCCGCATATTTGTTTGAAAGATCATCCGGTAAATGCAGAAGCTTCCCATCTCATGCGTCGACGGGAACTGGTTCTGCGCCCGCGCTCAGCACTGCGTGTTCATTCGAAATCTCCTCCAGCGAGCGCTGGTTCGGCTCAGGCAGGAGCAAAGCGGTGAGCAGCAGTCCCAGGAAGGAGACGATGGCGGCGAAGCCCATGGCCCCCGATAGATGGAAGGTGCTCAGCAGGTAT
>VBHV01000702.1:1968-2499 GCA_005881995.1 Chloroflexota bacterium
GTGACGTTCGGCCCGAACTCCGTAAAGAAGTAGCTCACACCGTAGACCAGCAGGAAAGGTAGCGTCAGCGTCGAGAGTGCCGGGGCGAAGGCGATCAGGCTGTAGGCCAGGGTCATGAGCGCGAAGCCGAGGCACTGGATCAGTTTGCGGCCCAGGCGGTCAATGGTGAACACGGCCAGGATATAGCCGGGCAGGGCGGCAATCACGAAGATGAGCAGCGTATACAGCGTATTCGTGGTCAGCGAGGCATGGGAATTGAGCGCCTTGAGGACGAGCGGACTGGAGATGGTTGTCCCGTAGTAGGCGATATCCAGCAGGAACCAGCAGCCCGCCGTTCCCATCAACCAGCGAATGTAGGGCGGTTTCAAGAGCAGAGACAGCCAGGATTTTCTCCGGCGTGCGGGCTTCTGAGATGTGTTTTTGACAGAAGCCTGGGCTGTTTTCCGCGTGTTGCGCTGTGCTTTCCCGGTGACGGCATTGATGGTGCGCGAGGCACCGTCGTGGTCGCCACGCATGGTCAGGGCGTAGCGG
>VBHV01000063.1 GCA_005881995.1 Chloroflexota bacterium
ATAGGCCAGCAGTCCAGGCACTTCACCTGCATCTACACTATTCTTCAGGGCTTGCCTGTTGCCTGCATTTCCCTGTTTTTCAAATTCAGAACGGGATGCTCGCCACCACATGCACCAGCAGCCGCCATAGGCTCCGCTTTTCCCGAACAGGGTTTCAAGATCGTGCCATCGTTCAGGAGTGACGGGGTGAAACTCTATATTTGGAAGCAATACACTCATATTTATTTGCCTTTGTCTTTGCTTAGTCGACTTTCCAATCATACTCCATGCGCCTTGCCGTCCATTTTGCCGCTTCTATGCCGTGCAGCCGCGACACCACGTGAAGACTCATATCGATGCCTGCTGAGATGCCAGCCGAAGTAATGATATGCCCCTCATCTACGACTCGTACATCTGCCACCATTTCTATCGCGGGATAGGTACCGCGCATCCACTCGATGCTATTCCAGTGGGTAGTTGCGCGGTGCTGGTCGAGAAGGCCGCGTTCGGCGAGCAGGAATGCTCCGGTACAGACGCTGGTCGTCAGGTGAGTGTGCCGGTCTTGCTGCATAATCCAGTCGAGCAGGCGAGCATTATGCCTTTCGCGGCGTGTGCCCTGTCCACCTGGAACGAGCAGGATATCGAGGGATGGATGATTGTCAATCGTATAATGAGGTTTCACCAGCAGCCCTCCCCGGCAGGTAATGATCATGTCTTCTTCAGCGATGGTGATGACATGGAAGAGTCGGGCATCGTCGCTGTGTTCTCCAGGTGGGCGGGCCACCGAAAAAACCTCGAATGGGCCGCAGAAGTCGAGTACTTCGACATCGTCGAAGATGAGGATACCAACGGTGATTAATTGCTGCTGGTTCATAATAACCCCTTTCCGAAATATGTATATCATGCGCTGAGTCCCGAATCAGTATACTTAACAATGCGTGAGGATGCAAAGGAGATCCGGAAACACATAGGGAAAAAACTCCGTTCGGTATCGTCTACCTTACAGGGCATATGCCTGGCTATATTGTTAGTAAAAGGGGATAGAAAATCCATTTTTAAGAATGCAAAGACCCGCTAGTTTTTCAGGGAGGCGCATCCCATGAGCGTTATATGTCTTGTTACTATTCACGGAGTTGGTTTTGAACAGCCTCCACTTATTGGTGTCCCTGGATATGCTGATACGCCTGGGTACGCTGATGCGCTGCACAAGCATTTAAGGCGGCACTTACATCCAACCATCCTCGGAGATGATCCACTACGACAAAGAAGCCATCCCGGAGAAAACGGTCCAATTTACGTGCAGATTACGCCGCCTGGGCACCTGGGATGAACAACATCGAAGTCAAGTCGATGGCGCGGCGGCACCCCTGGGCGATGGTCATGGGCGGATTGCTCATCTCGCGCTGATCTACTCGCAGTTAGAGGACCAGGGTGTCCAGTTAGGAGCCGCTGCGATTGCCAGTGCCATGCTCTTTGCCAACTCTGGACGTTACATGAGCTTCAAAGGGCTGTTGGACATGATCTCAAAAGATCTGCAGCCGTTCCTGCCCCACCACCCTGTTGAGAATCAGGCGTCAGGATCAAGCTTACAGCCTCGTCGTGATCCTGGCTTCAAAACGAACATAACGGTTCAACAGCAACCCGCTACCCCTGATATGTTCCAGCAGCTCGAAGATGATGTGGCTGGATATGTGTGTCATAATGAGATGCGCGAACGAGTGCGCAGCTTTGTCCTTGATGCCATCCTGCGCCTGGCCTGCCGTGATGATGTTGATGGAATCGTACTGAATACACACAGCAATGGAACTGTCGTCGCGATTGATGTCCTGCGGACCCTTCCTCCTTTCGCAGCAAGAAAGGTGCTGGCGTTGGTGACCGCGGGAAGCCCGCTGCGCAAGTACATAGATTTCTTTACCTGGGGTCAACACCTGGCAACGATCCCCAGGATTGGCCGGTGGATCAATTTCTACGACGAGCAAGACCCGGTAGGAGACCCCCTGGCCCCGGCAGCTTGCTGGCAGCGTGGAACTCCTCCCACCGACCTGACGGGCCTCTTTAAGGCGCTTGACCCCAATACAGGTGTAATCTCCAATTTAGAGATAAAGGATAGGGTTGTAGACAATATAACGAATAGCACCGGGGGTGGCTTGCAGGCGCACAACTACTGGGACAACGAAATTGATTTTGTTCGACCACTCGCTGCATTGCTCAAAGAGATTGCGGGTTGAGCACTCTGTGAGCTCTGCATACAGAGGAGGGCACTCTTATCGCAATCTCCCTGCAAGGAGACGGGACTTCCCGCGCCGCTTGTTAAGATAGATAAATCCTGCACTGAGCAGGACGGTTATCAGCGCAATCCAGAACATCTTGCTCAATCGTGTACTAAGGGGACTCGCTGGTTGGTCTGACCTACCTGCCCGGTAATCCGCACTGGCCTGATACACAGTCCGACGGGCTCGATTGAGATTACCGAGGGGGCGAAACTCCTCCGTTGTATTCCAGGGATTGAAATCGAGGTTGTCAACCAGCATCTCCGTTTCCCTCGCACTGGTTGTGTCTTTACTTCGTCCACGTAGCGCTGCACCTTGAAGTCAAACGTGATGGGCCTCATCAGGAGCCGCTCGATGAAGTCTTCCTTGAGGTAGTTCTCGCCCAACGCAGCTGAAACTCCCGCTGCGCTCTCAGATGACTGCAGTGTGAACTTCACGGCGTACGGCCCGAACCTGTAAGGGGCACGGCTCCAGAATTGGTCGGTCGCCAGGCTGTCAATCTTGCGAGACTCCTTCATGAGCGCTTGAATCATGCGCCATGTCTCTCCTAAGCCCAGGCCGCCGAGCAGCTTGAGCAAGCTTATGATCTTCCACCGGCTGGCCATGGCCTCGGCCGCGACCATGAATTGCCGGGCATCGCGCGCATGTGAGGCAGGAGCATCGGTCATGAGGAAGTCATGGAAATTTCCCTGGTTCGTGACCACCCGAAGCGCAACTCCGCGCAGATCTGGCGTTGCATCCGGTTGAATGGCTCCAGATGCGTTCGAAAGGCGGACGGTTGCTTGATAGGTTGCCGATGGCTGGAAGATCCCTATCCGCAAGTCCTCGGGTATATCCGGCAGGATGTGAAACTCCGCGTCAGTAATGCCAACGTGATCGGTAATACCGGCGTGTATCTTCGCATGAAAAGCGCGCCGGATGAAAGGGGCGTGCTCGCGCTGCTTGATCTGGGCCTGCACGCGCTTGATCTGGTCGGAGAATGTCGCAAACAGCCTGGCTTCCGCCTCTGGACTTCCCCCGGAGTAGACCTCCTTCCAACCTCTGCCATATTGCGTAGATGCCGCATAATTTGTCATAGCTCCCTCCTTCAACAGTTGCTGTTACGATCGTGCAACATAGCAAAGCGATCAAGACGCTTATTCCTCAACCATTCAGTGTACGATGTACGGTAAAAGTCAGACGCTGGTCCTCGCCCAGGGTACGAACGCGTTGGTGCGACCTCGCAATGCCGGGCGGAGGCTGGGGAAATGCCGCAGTAAGACTGTGGCCATGCTATTGTTGGCGATCCATTCAAGGCCAGTCCGTGTGTAGATCTCTGGCGTGAAATCGTTCGTGAAGAACCGGTCGCTCTTCAAACGGCGTGGCGCTGTAAGGATGAAGACATGGAACGCCGTGTTGCTGAAGCCGAAACCCTGCGGCTTGGGCTCCGCAAAGAGACCCACCATTAGATCGACGCGCTCTATGTCGTTGTTATAGAGGCGCCGAATTTCCTCGGCCCACTCCGGGTGCTCGGCCGGTACTAGCTCTTCGAAGCTCCGCACCGGATCGAGATGGATGAGCCGACGGAACTGGTTATAGCGGGGGACGCCAAGTTCCCGCATGCGTAATATGTCAGTGGCCGCGAGGTCGATAACGATGCCATCCGGGCGCTTGAACTGCTGGAGGAAGCGAGGATAGTTATGAAGGGTGAGCGCGCCCGGATTTGATGTACCAAAGGAGTAGAAGAGATCGGCCAGAGTGATCCGCTCCAATAATGAATTGGCGCTGCGATCTGTCACCTCGTTGAACTGGCGCTCCTCGAGGAGATGGTCGTCGGCTGCTGAGCGGAAGCTGTAGTCGTCGGGAATGAGCGGGTGCATCCGGTACACCGCGACGAACTCTTCAGTGTGAGAATAGGGAGCTGTGAAGTGATTCGTCGGGGAGCCAGGGGTTCCGCTGATGACTTCGTTGTCAGAGAAACGACCAAAGAGGTTCGACAGCCGCTCGCCCTGCAGTCCCCACCATTCGTCGCGCATCGCGGCCTGTGTTGTGGGATGACTGATAATCGCAGGAGTCCATTCGACGGTATGAATTTTTGCCATCAGTCCCACGTTGATAAGCCTGGCCCGGTCGAACAGGTCGTCGTCGGACCAGGTTGGAAACTCAGCCTTGAGGCGATCGCAGATCGCATTGTGTTCCAGGGCGAACAGTATGGACATCATAGCCAGGCCAATCCACCAGCCGGGTTGCTCTGCCATTTGGGCCAGTAGGGCGTCGGGCGGCAGGCCTCCAGGAGTGAAAAGGAGCTTACCGTCCTGCCCTGAGCGTATTTGCTTCTGCACCTGGGCATTGCTGCCGTAAATTTGCGATCCATCCCACCAATGAGTCTCGGTATTGATATGAGTTGGCGGTGCATTATCCGAACCTGGTGGGCGCGTCGGATCGGCAGGAGTGCGCATGATCTGCATGGGGCGCTGCCACCAATCGTCATCGGGAGCCAGTGGAATGAGCCAGGGATTCTCTTTCGGGCTCGTCCCATGGCTTAACCAATCGCGGATCATGAACTGAAGCCACGCGGCCGCCAATACGTTGAGCGATTCCGCCGGCAGGAAGCTACTGCGACCGAGGAGTTCACGGCTCACCTCGCGTGGGCTGGGCTCCAGAATAGCCGGCTCCGGCTCGGGATAGGCATTCTCAAGTGGGAAGAGGTGTCCGAAGCGGGTGCCGGCGCTTCCCATCAAGGGATACTGCAAATCGTTGAAGGTACCGTCGGCCGTGCGTGCAGTAAGGTAGGACACTCCAGGTGGCTCCGGTGATGGCTGTGGAATAGTCGGTAAGGTGGACGTATCATAGAGGTTCTTCGCGCGCATGAAGCTTCGCACACCATCCAACACCTGGATGCCCAGCGGGAGCGGCAGGCGATACCAGCCAATCTTGCGGTCAACCATCGAATCAAGGGCAGCCAACCACGACACCGAGCGGTCAGGGTGGCGGAAGTCATCGGTTACAGGGACGGACACCTGTGAACGCTTGCGCCCAACAACGACCGCGATCGCGACGCCCAGGATGGCTAACAGTGCGAACAGACGCTTAAGCATGTCTTACCTCCGTTCAAAACTAGTTTTTTGTTCTACGAAGGGTATCACTCCACAATACTGTCAAAGCTCACCGATAAAATATACCTAACTCGAATGCAACTGTCAATGTTCAGGTGGGGACTATCCTCTAGATATTAACAAGTATGCCATTATTTTAGCTCATACACGGGAGGGATATCAATTAAGGATGAAAGGAAACACTACCCAGGATTGGTCAGATGCCCTAGACAAGGTGGTGGTCGATTGCATAGCGTGTGGCGGAGCTGCGTGATGAGACCTGGATCTTCCTGTAGATGGAGGTAAGATGGGAATTCACCGTGCGCGAACTGACCACCAGGTACTCGGCGATCTGGTGATCGCTCCATCCCTGTGCAATCAGGCGCAGCACCTCCACCTCTCGTGCCGTCAGGTTATCGGGATAGCGTGTCGGTGAGGGGGACTTTACCGCCAGAGTCTGCCGTGCCTCAGCAGTAGCCACTTCAGCCTCTTGAGCTTCTTCCAGCATTCCAGTCGTCTGCTCCACCGCCATCTTTCGCCCCTGCTCCCATGCCGCCGTAAATGCTTTCTCTCCGAGCTGGTTGCGCGCCGCAGCTATCGTACGATCGTAGGTAGCACGAAAAATTGGTAACATGTGTGCCCCGATAGCCTCGCGGAGGCCCTCTGCTGCCCCTAATATCGAAGTGGCCCTCGCGGGCTGTCCCTGTGCTATAACCACCTCGGCTACCCCTTCCAGGCACGAGGCGACTAAATCCTTATAATTCAGTTCTCTGGCAATTGTCAGGCTCTCCTTGTAGAAAGCGCGCGCCGCCATGCCGTCACCCTGGAAAGCCATCACTTTAGCGAGATGGAAGAGGGACTTCGCTTCATTCCTGCGATCCCCCACCTCTCTAAAAATGGCCAGACTTTCCTCCAGCAGCGAGCGCGCCAGAACAGCATCGCCGAGATGGAGGGCATATAGCCCTGACTGGCTGTGCGCTTGAGCCACCCCACGCTTATATCCTATTGCTCTCGATGTGGCCAGACACTCCTCCACCAGTGCGCGTGCTGTGGCGATATCGCCCTGAGCAAAGACGACCCGCGCCAGTTGGATGGAGGTATACGCGCATCCCCACGTGTCGTCCAGGTTTCGAAACAGCGTTAAACTCTCTTCTGCCTGCGCGCGCGCGCTGGCATACTCGCCTTGTGCGAAGGCGATTTCCGATAAGATGTGCAGGGCATCAGCCATGCCTGCTTTATCGGTTATCTCTCGGGAAAGCGCTAACATCTCTTCCTCTAGCGCACGCGCGTTGGCATACTCTTCCCTCCACCAGGCTATCAGTCCCAACGAGTAGATAGCAGCAGCCATGCCATGCTTGTCTCCAATTTCCCTGTGCAGTACAAGGCTCTCTTTCAACATCACTTCACCTGAGACATAGTCGTCCAGGTTGAGGGCCAGCATCCCCGCGCCGCGAAGCGCTCTCGCCCGCACCCACATCGGAACCCCTTCACTGCTGGCAAGCGCCCTGTTCAGCCATGAAAGTCCTTCAATCGCATAGCCACGCAACGACCAGAACCACCATAACGCACCGCTTAAACGCAGGGCGGATTCCGCATCTCCGCCCTCCAGGAACCAGTTCAGCGCGGCGCGCAGGTTCTCATGTCCCCACTCCAGGCGGGCCAGCCATACTGCTTGTGGGGAACCTTCTCGCTCCTTGTCGGCTTCCTCCGCCAGGGCTAGATAGTAAAGGCCGTGGGCGCGTCGCACCGCCTCCATCTCGCCACTGGCCGTCAGGCATTCCAGTGCATATTCACGTATCGTCATCAGCATCTGGAGGCGGGCTTGCTCTCCATCTTTCTCGATTCGAAGCAGCAGGCTCTTATCGAGTAGAGAGGCGACCTCTTCCAGGGCGAATTTCTGCTCATCGTCGCTGTCATAGTAGCAGACAGCTTCCACAGCTTCCAACGTCCAGCCACGGACAAAGACCGCGAGGCGCCGGAACAAGCGCTGCTCGCGGGCATCTAAAAGATCATAACTCCATTTGCACGTACTGCGCAGCGTTTGCTGGCGTTCTGGCAGCGTGCGAGAGCCGCCGGTGAGTACCCGCAGCCGCTGTGAGAGTCGCGCCAGTAAAGCCTGCGGGGGTAACAGCTTCGTGCGGGCAGCCGCCAGTTCAATCGCCAGGGGTAACCCATCCAGGCTTACGCAGATCTCAGCAATCGTGCGCGCGTTGGTCGAATCGATACGGAAAGAGGGCTGTACCGCGCGAGCGCGCTGCACAAAAAGTGCGACCGCTGCGAATTGCGCAAGGGATTCACCCTCTGGAAGCTGTGCCAGGTTGGGCAGCGCCAGTGACGAGACGGGAAACTCCTGTTCGCCCTGCACATGTAGCACCCCACGGCTCGTGACGAGCAATTTGAGGGTAGGACAGGCAACAAGGAGTTCCTCGATCTGCGGGGCAGCCGCTGCGATTTGCTCGAAATTGTCCAGCACCAGCAGCAGATTTTTATCGCGCAGCGCCAGTTTCAGCCGCTCGCTAGTAGTTTGCTCGCCCACTTCGCGGATATCCAGTTCCTTAGCAATAGTGGGAATCACCAGTTCAGGGTCCGAGATCGCGGCCAGGGGAATGAAGCAGACACCATCGGGGAAGAAATTGCGCATTTCCGTCGCAACTTGCATACTCAGGCGGGTCTTGCCGATCCCTCCGGGACCCAGCAGTGTCAACAAGCGGATCTCCGAGGATTGAAGCAGCCCGCGGATAGCAGCAACCTCCTGTTCTCGTCCTATAAAGGATGTGAAAGGCGCAGGCACCTTCCATAGAGGCTGAGGTTGCTGCATACCTTCTAGCAAAGCTTCTGGCTGTTGGGCCAGAGTA
>VBHV01000703.1 GCA_005881995.1 Chloroflexota bacterium
CCCTTTCATCGAAAGCAGGAACGGTTGCCACTGCGCAAACTGGCTCGGCCGTTCCGTTAATATCACAGACGACGCTGCTGCTGGTGACACCTGCGCCAACGCACGCAGCGTGCTCGTCCCCACTGCCAACGGCCACCAGCGTGTTCGTAGTCAACCCAAGACGGTGCGCGGCTTCACCTGTGAGGGGACCAATGACACTTGTAGCCCCGTCCACACGGCCCAGGCGCTGCTCATCCAGCCCGGTTATGCTCAACATGCGCTGCGACCAGCTTTTCTGCTTCACATCGAGCAGCAGGGTCGAAGAGGCGTTGGAATAATCCACGACGGCTTCTCCCGTGAGTCGATACGCCATATAGCTGCCGGGCAGCAATAGATAGCGTGCGCGTTCAAAAATACGCGGCTCATTTTCGCGCACCCAGAGCATTTTGGGAGCCACGTGCGAGGAGTCGAGATTGGCCCCTGTCAGGTGAAAGAGATCGGAGGGGCGAATGTACTGCTCCAGCGCGTCACATTGCGTGGTGGCCCGGCGATCAAGCCAGATGATAGCGGGACGCAGGACTGCACCGCCTTCTTCAACACATACCAGGCCATCGACCTGGCTCCCCATTGCCAGCGCAACCACGTCTGGAGGCTGCGCGCCCGACTCCTGCAAAACCTGCTGCACCGTCGCGGTCAGGGCGGCTTCCCAATCGGCGGGCTGCTCCTCGGCCCAGTTAGGCGCGGGATAGCGCGGGTCATAGGCGGCATACGCGCTGGCAACCACGCTCCCGGAGGCGTCCAGCAGGACGGTCTTCATCCCCTGCGAGCCGACATCTGCGCCGATGACGTAGCGGTTAGCTGCTGATTTCATGATCGATCTACCGTTTCCGCCAGTTCCGCCAGCGCATCGCGCGCGCTCCATTTCTCGCGAATGACGCGGCAGAGGGCGCGCGTGATAGCGGTTGGATTGGCATGTTGAAAAATATTGCGCCCAACCGAGCAGCCAATCGCGCCTACGGCCACCGCCTGCTGCATGCGCATCAGCAGTTCTTCGTCGGAGACCAGCGTTCCACCGGCCACCACTACCGGCACGTTGGCGGCACGCACGATTTTCTCAAACGAGGACTGGTCGCCGCTCCAGTTGACTTTGACGATATCGGCCCCCAGCTCGGCGCACAGGCGCGCATTGCGCAATAAATAGTCCGCCCCATAGGTCGCGACGCTTCACCGATCTGCGACGCATACTGGATCATCTCCGACTCGTTTTCGCCCGCCAGCGCGACATACACCACCACCGCGTCCGCGCCCAGCCGCAGCGCCTCGTCAACCGAGCCAATCGGTGTGACCATCGAGCCCTGGGGCCTACCAGCCGCGGAAGCCGAGAGCATCAACGCCAGCGAGGTCGCGGGGGTAAACTCGTCCACGACCTGCCGCGAGATGCCGCGCCCAAGCATAAAGACGTTTGCGCCCCCCGCGATGGCCTCCCGCGTGCGCTTCCGCGTGTCATACAGTCCATCCAGAAAGTTTGGTGAGGTCATGCCATGATCGAGCGCGCAGATAATACAGGACCCATACTGT
>VBHV01000064.1:0-7981 GCA_005881995.1 Chloroflexota bacterium
TATCCGCCGGTGAAGCGCAATTGCTGGCATTCACGCGCGTCTTCCTGGCAAACCCTGGGCTGGTCATTCTTGACGAGGCGTCGTCACGGCTTGACCCGGCTACTGAACATCTGATCGAGCAGGCGGTGAGCAAACTCCTGCGAGGGCGTACAGGCATTGTGATCGCGCACCGGCTGGGGACGATTCAACGTGCGGACGAGATATTGATACTGGAAGATGGGCATATTCTTGAACATGGCAGCAGGGAAACGTTGGCGACCAATCCTGACTCTCGTTTCTACTCCCTGCTCCAGACCGGTTTAGAGGGGCCCTCATATACTTCGGGGAATGAGGTGAGAGCATGACGACCTTTCAATTTATGTGGCGTATGATTCGCTACCGACCCTGGCTCTATTTGATTGACTGCATCTTCTGGACACTGATACACATGTCGCCTCTAATACCAGGGCTGATTGCACTTCAGTTTTTTAACACGTTATCGGCCAATACGCACCTCAACGCGACGCTCTGGGGATTGATTGCGCTGTTGATTATGACGGCCCTGGCGCGCGCGGTGGTACTGCGCTGCGGTGCGCTTGCGGATATTCTCCACCGCTTCACCATGAGTGCTCTCCTGCGGCGCAACATGTTGGAACGCATCCTGGAGAGACCGGGAGCACGAGCTGTTCCCTATTCAGCGGGCGAGGCCATCAGCCGTTTTCGTGATGATGCTGAGCTGGCGGAGGACGCCATCAGTTGGACACTTGATACCATCGGCACCGCAATTTTCGCCGCTGTTGCTATCGCTATCCTGTTGACCATCAACGTGAAAATCACCTTGCTGGTATTCTTGCCACTGGTCAGCGTCATAGCCATTGTGCAGGCAGTCAGTAATCGCCTGGAGAGGTACCGCGCGGCCAGTCGCAAGGCCACAGAACGGGTCACAGGAGCGATTGGCGAAATCTTTGAGATGGTTCAGGCCATCAAGGTCGCGGGAGCCGAAAGGCACGTGGTCAAACACTTTCAGACGTTGAACGACCAGCGACGGCTATCGATGCTCAAAGATACAGTATTGACACAAATGCTCGACTCCACATTTGAGAACACGATTGGCCTGGGAACAGGGTTAATCCTGATCCTGGCGGCGCAATCGCTGGGAAGCTCGAGTTTCAGCGTGGGAGACCTGGCGCTTTTCATCTACTACCTGGCCTTCGTGACCGATTTCGCGCACCTTTTCGGTATGATGCTGGCCCACTACCGGCAAACGAAGGTTTCGTTCTCTCGCATGGTAACGCTGCTGCAAGGCGCTGCGCCTGCAATGCTGGTCAAGCACGCCCCTCTCTACCTGACAAAGCCCGTACCAGAGATGGCCGCCCCATCCGTAGGGGCGGGGGCAGGGCTGCGCGGGGTAGGGACGCTTGCGTCGCCCGCCGTCAATTTAACAAAAACCACCCATGCCCACACAAACACCCATCCAGATAACCTGGTAGAAGTGAAGGGACTCACCTACCGCTACCCTGACACGGGGCGTGGCATTGAAAATGTGAGCATACACCTCAAGCGAGGATCGTTGACGGTAGTGACGGGGCGCATCGGGTCGGGGAAGACAACGCTGCTGAGGGCACTGTTGGGCCTGTTGCCGAAAGATGAGGGGGAGATTTTCTGGAATAGTGAGCTTGTGAGGGACCCGGCTGCGTTTTTTGTGCCGCCGCACAGCGCCTATACTTCTCAAATACCACAGTTGTTTAGCGAGACGTTGAAGGAGAATATCCTGCTTGGTTTGTCTGAAGAGCAGGTTGATCTGCAAACTGCCATGCAAACGGCGGTGATGGAGCAGGATGTGGCAGACCTGGAAAAGGGACTGGACACAGTGATTGGCGCACGGGGGGTGAAGCTCTCCGGTGGGCAGGCTCAACGCACAGCCGCTGCGCGTATGTTTGTGCGTGAGCCGGAGCTGCTGGTGTGCGATGATCTTTCCAGCGCGTTAGATGTGGAAACAGAACGCACACTGTGGGAACGCCTCTTCGCGCGTCGTACATGCACGTGCCTGGTGGTTTCGCATCGTCGCCCGGTGCTACAGCGGAGGCCGAGGGGACGCTGGAAGAGCTTCTCAATACATGTGAGGAGATGCAGAGGCTGTGGAGTGGAGAGTTTGTTGCGCCAGAAACGGCTTGAAATAGTGCTTGCCTACTGTATTTTATCTTCCTCCGCGTACTTTGCCCGTATCGTCCGAGCCTGCGCGTCTAGTTCAGCAGACTCACCTTGCCGATTCATCTTCTGCAGCAGGTCGGCATAGTTCTCCAGAGCTTCCGCCACGTCGGGATGTACTGACCCTAAAACCTGCTTCCGGATCGCTAAGGCACGCCTCAAGAGTGGTTCGGCAGCACTATACTTATCCTGAGCATAGTAGAGCAAGCCTAAGTCAGCGAGGCTATACGATACATGGTGATGCTCCAGGCCCAGCTTGCTTTCGCGGATTGACAGTGCACGCAGCAGCAGTGGCTCCGCCTGATCGTATTTCCCCTGGAGCCGATAGAGGCCTCCCAGATTATTGAGGCTCAGAGCCATATCGGGATGATCCGGCTCCAAGGCCTGCTCCCGAACAAGCAGCGCTCGCACGAAGAGTGGCTCCGCTTCGACATACCTGCCCTGCATACGATAGAGCATTGCCAGGTTATGGAGCTTATACGCCACCTCAGGATGCTCTAGCCCCAACGTTTGCTCATTGAGGCTCAACGCTTTTATGTACAATGGCTCGGCCTCAGCATATTTGCCCTGAACATAGTAAAGGAGCCCTAAATTACTCAGGGCAGAGGCTACATAGCGATGCTCCGGCCCCAGCTTCCGTTCCCAGATGTCCAACGCTCGTTGAAAGAGGGGTTCAGCCTGAGTATACTTACCCTGCTCCTGACAAATCGTAGCCAGGTTGTTGAGGGAGTCTGCAACATCAGGGTGGTCTAATCCCAGAACTTTCTCACGGATTGCTAGCGCCCGTTGTTCAATCGATTCGGCCTGGCTGTACTTACCCTGGTAGAAGTAGAGTACAGCCAGAGCGTCGAGTATCTGGGCTACTTTGCTATCTTCAGGTCCCAGCGTCTTCTCACAAATTTCAAGGGCCTGGTAGTAGAGAGACTTGGCTTCTGCATATCTCGCACGTTCCTGCAAGTATGTTGCCATACGAGAGAGCAGTTGTCCTGCTTCTTCAAACAGCACGTCCCGCTGTTTGATCAATGCTGCACACACCTGTGCCTGCGGCAAACAGCGTTCACAGGCCTGCCATGTTTCAAACGTCCCATCTGGAAAGACGCGATTGACGGCCCGCACTACACGTTCTGCCCACCGGCGCTGCGTGTCCTGGTCCATTCCATCCTTGATGACCGCCTGAACTAAGCGATGTATATTGAGTATCTGGTTCTCCGGGTCGCGGCGCAGTAGAGAAAATCGACGAAGTTCGCCGATAGCCATATCTAGGGCTATCAAGTCAGCAGCAGCTATCTCTAACAAGGGACCAAGTTCAGAAGCTCCATCGGTAATAATCTCCAGGGGAATAGCATCGGGATGGAGAAAGGCACAGAACCTCAGCAAATCTGCGGCAGCAAGATTAGCCGTCTGCACCTTCTCGAAGGAGAGAGCCCACGTCGTTGCCACCGGCTCAGGATGGTCAGAGACTGATGGACCACGCATACCCAGCAGTACGGAGCGGTGCTTCTGATAGCGGTCCAGGTAGCCTGCCAAACCGCATTCTGTCTGCTCGATGTAGGCTCCAGCCTGATCGAGAGCGAGTGGCAATCCATCCAGCATCCGTGAAATATCTATAGCCTTGTTCCAATAAGTGTATGAGACGTTATCGCGTGGAGCACCTATTGCAAGCTTGTGGGTACGACGAAGCAGGAAGAGCGCTCCTTCTTCTGGCTCCATTTTCTCGATTTCAATGCGCTGAGCAATCCTTCCGGTAACTTGCTCACGTGTTGTCAGCAGAATATGACCCTGGCCCAGGGAGGGAAGGAAGTCGTTAACCATCATGAGGTCGTCGGCGTTATCGAGAATCAGTAGCCAATCGTCGTTCTCTTGCAGCCAGCGTTTGAAGGCGTCGAGCACACGGTTTTGATCCTGTTCATCCTTCTCTGGTAATTTCAGGAGCGTGACCATACTCACTACGTCCGAAACGAGCGTTTCGTGTGAATCGGCCCTGGCCCACAGGATTGCCTTATAGGCATCATGATAGCGGTAGGCATATTCGACCGCCGTCTGGGTTTTGCCGACGCCGCCCAGGCCGCTGATTGCCTGGGCTTGTGTTAACGCGATAGCTTTTCCATGGGTGAGCGCAGCATGCAGCGCGTTGAGAGCAGCCTCGCGGCCAGTGAAGAATGGATTGCGCCGATATGGCACGTTCCAGATAGACAAGATAGGAGCTGCTGGAGGCTGCGACGCTCCAGAGGCTTCAGGCAGGGTACCTTGAAGGCGCGGCGAGAGGCCAGAATCAATGCCTTTATCGGTTTTGTCGGCTCCACCAGGCATCAATCCTAATTCCTGAGCATTCTTCTCGAAGAGTTCACAGAGTTTCTGACGATAGTACGGTTGAGGAAAGGTAACACCACGTTCCCATCTTCCTAATGACTTGGGATCGCTTCCAATCTTCTCAGCTACGTATTCCCGCGACCAGCCACGCTGGTCGCGTGCATGTCTCAACAGAGCATTTGGTGTGGTCTGCTCCGACTTTTTCATAGCAGAAGTATCCCATTCTGCTCTCCCATTATCCAGTGATGACCGCCACTTTCAGATGAGAGCTGTTACCGTTCCTTATCCTGCTACACTCTACACCGATGCATAGATATACCTCGGCAATGGTATTATACACGACCCGCATACCTGATTCTAGCCAACTATCTACAGAAACAAAAACGGCGTTCCCTGGATGACCCCAGATTGTCCCCTGGATGAAGTTCCCTCGAGGCGCGCAGTCAAGCATACTCTCAATAGAGATTAAGAGTCAAAGTACTTATTCAACAGCGAAATGGAGGTAACCAATGTTTTGTATTCAGTGCGGAACGAATAACCCCGATTACGCGAGCTTCTGCCGGGTTTGTGGACGACAAATTGAAAAAGAAAACTCTGTAGCGCAACCTTCCTCTGCGTACAATATCGTACCACCTGCTTCAGAGGTGTTTTACGCACCAGGAGCGGATAGTGTTCCCACCGAAAGTTACTCAGCGCCACCTTCGATGCCGGTCCCAGATGCTGGATTGCCGGGCTGTGCCTACGTGGACATGCCAAACGAGCCGCCACCACCACCCACACCACCTGCTCGTCCCTCTCGCTTCAAGGAGCTGGCAAAGCCACTGCCTCCCTGGGCATCTATTGGGACGATCATTGTTGTAGCAGGCTTGCTCATTCTATTGCAGCTGACGGGCGCTGATTGGGCTGTTGGAGCGTATCATGTCGCGATAGCGGCTGGTATCACCGCGTTGCTTATCGCGCTGGCGGCTGGTATACGCGGCTTCGCCGGTATGGCTGCTCGTAACAACTCCAAACGGGTTGTGCAGTTTGTCAGCGCAGGAGGGGCCATCCTCCTGCTGCTGGCGTTCTGTCTTGCAGGCTTTACACAGCAAGCCACGCTTCATGGATTGCAAGCGCATAACCTCGAGGGGCAGCAGCAATGGCAGATCGCTATCAACGAGTACCAACTGGCGGGTGAAACTGCTCCCACGTCGGATAACCTTGCCCGTGTCTATAATGAGTGGGGAGAACATTTGACAGCACAGCAGCGTTATGAACAGGCCTTTACTAAATTCGACGTAGTGCTCAAGAGCTATAGCTCCCTGAAGGATGAGGCCAAACGCGCGCACGAAGGTAAGATTAAAGCGTATCTGGGTTGGGCGAAGCAGGCAGCAGACCAGCGTGACTATGCTACCGCTACCACCCGCTATGACCAGCTATTGCAGCTGGACTACTGTGATGTTAGCTGTCAAACGCAGGCGAACACCCTCGATGCTACCGCTTACTACAACCTTGCGGAGTCCCAACTGACCAATCAGGATTACAATGATGCGATGAGCACTTTTAATGTAGTGGTTACGCGCTTTCCAAACTCGGCTGAAACCGCGAAACTGCATGGAGATTATGCGAAGGCGCTTTTTGGAGAAGGACAGCAACAATTGGCCTCGTCATGCCCAAGCGCGATTCCTACTTACCAGCAACTCTCAACCCAATTTGCTGATACTCCTCAAGGGCAACAGGCGGCGGCGGCGCTCAAAGCTCCCCAGCCGGTAAAAGGCCACTTCATAGGTATTGTGCCACAAAGCCCATCGCTGACGGACATGGCTGCTCTCTTGAAAGGCCTTGTCAACGGCATTACAGCAAATCAATTCTATGCCATGCTGAAAGGCTCACCTATGGCAATCATTCAAAGCGATGGTTCTTTTACCTTCAAGCCTTTGCCACAGGGAACCTATGACCTGGCATGGGGATCAAATAATACGGATGGTGCCCAATCCTACAGCGTCAACTTCAATCCAGATGGTTCAGCCTACTATGTGGCCACAGTTGGCCCCCTGTGTGCGTTTGATTTTGGGGATATCAGTCAGGATGTTCCGGTAGCGCCATAATTGAGAGCATGCCTATTCATACCGCAGCACATCCAACGGCCTTACACGCACAGCGCCCCAGGCAACCAGCATCGCCACCATCATTGTCACCACAGAGGTGGCGGCGATGATGAGCGTTACCAGGCCGGGGCCGATACCCAGATCGACAAGGAAGACAAATTTGCTAAGGGCGGTGACGGCTCCTACTACCAGCAGCATGGCGACGAGAGAGCCCAGCAGGCCAACCAGGCCGTTTTCAATCAGCACGGTGGCGAGGATCGACCGGCTGGTGTGACCGACCGATTTGAGGATGCCGATCTCGCGCCGCCTTTCAAGCATGGCGAGGGCCACGGCATTGGCGATGATGATCAGGCCGGCGATCATGGCAAGAGAAGCAACAGTGGTCAGCATGATGATAAGGTTGTTGAGGACCTGGTTGACGAAGGTATCGATATCGACCACGCTGAGAATTATAGCCGCAGGTACTGCTTGCAGCAGGCCTTTGCGCAGCGCGGGTACGTGGTCGGCATCGACCTTGAGGGAGAAGACTTCCAGGGTGAGCGATCCACCCAGTTGTTCCACGATTTTGGAATCGGCCAGCATACCGGCGAAGTTTGGATTGCCTGAGGGCGTAGAATTATCGTAAAAACCCACCACTTTGAGCAGCTTGACGGTATTACCATCGGCACTCTGCACAGTGATGGTATCGCCAATACGCAGGTTGACCGGGGCCATCTGGAGTTCCGCGTTGAGGATGACCAGGTTCGAGCCAGCATCCCTTACCTGTAAGTTGCGGCCGGTTTTCAGTATGACGCTTGGCAGATTGTTCTTGCCACCGTTCAGGTCAAAGCCTTGAATACTGGTCAGATCACCGACGATATCTTGCCGGTCGATCTTATCACTCTTGCGCACATTTCTCAGTATAGCATTGATATCCTGACCATTGATGAAGATGGGATAAACTTGCGGCACCAGTGGATTCACCTGTGTTTTGCCGCTATCGATGCCTTGCAGATGCGTAAGCTGGTTATTGATGGTCTGCTTCTGGTTTGGGGATACCACGACGAAGACGTTGTGCGTGAAGAGCGTACTGAGGGTGCTGTTTACGGCGTCCTTGATGCCCTGACCCAGGATGAGAATCAGGCCAATGGCGAAGACGCCTACAAATAGAGCGGTCAGGGTGGTGGTGGTGCGCAGTCGCTGCCTGCCCAGGTTGCGATAAGCCAGCATGACAGAGGTTTTCCATGAACGCGGGGCGAAAACAACCAGGCTGTTCACTATGGTTGCCAGTAAGTAGACCAGCGATCCGCCTACCAGAATAATGCCCATACCGGCGAACACGACCAGCGCATAGGTGCCGATGAGGCTATTACCAAGCCTTACCGCAAGTTGATTCATGACCTGACCCAGTAAGAATA
>VBHV01000064.1:8059-8432 GCA_005881995.1 Chloroflexota bacterium
GCTATGGCTGCCGTTGTCACATCACCTAGAATGCTGGAGGCCAGCGCGACAAAGAGCAGGGATAGCAATAGGAGAAGGAGTACGGTCAGGAGCCGTGAGGAGAAACGTCTACTCTCGCTGATCTCGCGCAGCACAGACAGAGGACGAACCTGGCTGGCCTGCACAATGGGCAGCAGGCCAAAGATGAGCGCGGTTACTAAGCCAATCACCACGCCAGAAACGAGCGTCAGAGTATCCAGGACGATGGGCAGATGAATGAAGAAGGCGCGTTCGACGACTCCGCGCACAAGATAGCTGACTCCCAGCCCGATGAGCGTGCCAACAATACCGCCGGTGATGCCCAGGAGAGCGGTTTCCAGGCCAAAGAGGGCAT
>VBHV01000704.1 GCA_005881995.1 Chloroflexota bacterium
ATATTACCTCGTTACAGGCGGGTTTGACCGCCTGCTTTTACAAGACAAGCACCTTTAGTAATTTTGCCTTCCAGGTACAGATGACAATCGTCAGAGGCGACGCCGGAGGGCTGATTTTCCGCCTCCCTACTACAAATTCGCAGACCGTCAATGCCTACATGTTCACCGTCAATGTGATCGGGACGTACTCTCTTGTCAGCACTGCAACTGATGTAAACGCACCCTTAACAGCCCGGGCCAGTTCCGCTATCGCAAAAGGCGTGAATCGTACAAACATGCTGACCGTGATAGCGCGAGGGAATAGCATCTACCTCTATGTGAATAAACAGTATCTCGCAAGCATCATAGACAACAGGTACAGCCAGGGCAGAATTGGCCTGCTGGCCTTGAATCTGCATGACCCGTCAGAGGTGGCGTTCAGCAATGCCCAGATTTGGACGCTGTAGATATTTATGCACCCGTTGCCACCCCTCCCGCTTTCATTTGCAAGTACGCGTAGATGAAAGGATCAACATTCCCATTCAGATACCCCTCGGTATCGCTCGTCTCATAGTTCGTGCGGTGATCCTTCACGATATTATACGGGTGTACCGTCACCGTACGTATCTGCGTGCCGAAATCCGCCTGTACAAATTCGCCTTTGAGCTTCGCTGTCTCCTCCTCGCGCCGTTTCAGCTCGCGTTCGTACAGCCGCTCTTTGAGTAGCTTCATGGCTACTTCCCGGTTCTGAATCTGTGAGCGTTCATTCTGGCAGGTGACGACGATGCCGCTTGCGATATGTCGAATACGCACCGCCGAATCGGTCTTGTTCACGTGCTGGCCACCCGCGCCCGTCGAGCGATAGGTATCTATCTCGATATCTTCAGGGCGCACAGTGATCTCGATGGTATCCTCGATATCGGGCATAACCTCGACCTTGGCGAACGAGGTATGCCTGCGGTGAGCAGCATCAAAGGGCGACAGGCGAATCAGGCGATGGGTGCCGATCTCTGAACGCAGGTAGCCATAGGCGTAGCGTCCTGTGATTTCAATCGTCGCGCTTTTAATGCCCGCCTCATCACCCTCGGTGTAATCGTATACCTCGGTGCGGAATTTGTGGCCCTCGGCCCAACGGAGATACATGCGGAAGAGCATCTCAGCCCAATCCTGTGCGTCCACCCCGCCGCTGCCGGCATGCACACTCACAATAGCATTGCGTTCGTCGTGTTCGCCATTCAGCATCAGCGCGAACTGGAGTTGCTCGACTTTTTGCTCGAGCTCGGTAAGCGACCGAGCGATCTCGTCCTGCATTCCTTCATCCGGTTCCTCCTCTAACAATCCGGCTATTCCGTGCAGGTCGCGCAGTTGCTCATCGATATCTTCCCACGTGGTAACTTCGTCGCGCAGGGCTGTCAATTGCTGCATTTGCGCCTGCGCCTTGCGGTTATCTGACCAGAAATCCTCGGCCATACTTTCCGCTTCTAATGTCTCTATCTGTTTTTTCTTCGCTGCCAGGTCAAAGACGCACCATGGTTTCATGGACACGCCCTTGTAGGCGTTCGATTTGGGTTGTAAGTTCACTCATATGGGGCATTGTAGCATGTTTTGGCCCGTTTTGCACTCGAACACTACGCCACCTTGTTAAGATTGCCGCTCAGGATTCATCGCGACCTTGACGGTGCCATCGGCAAGCGGAGTGATGGAATCGAAGGTGATATCATCGTGCTGGGTATGGGTGTAGCCGCCGGCAAAATTGCTAAATGACTGGCCCTGTTGGAACTTCTGACCGAGTAAATTGTAGGCACTCTGGTAATCACGCTTGTTGAGGTTGTCATAAAACTGTTGCAGGACCACCTGGGCCTGTTGTGATGGAGTCGGAGGAGAAGGGGTAGAGGGGCGTATTATAAAGAGATAGACCGCAATTGCACCACTCGCCAATAGTAGCACAAAGAGAATGAGCACCAGCACAATGTTACGCACTCGCCCTCGAGTGCGCGCTGTTGCAGGTGTAGTGCCGTAGAAACCTGGCATCGATGTATCAACGCTGCCTTGTGAAGTTAATCCGGGATAAGATGCGCCTTGGGCGGGACCTGGATAGGGCGTTCTCACATTGGGGTTGTAC
>VBHV01000065.1 GCA_005881995.1 Chloroflexota bacterium
TCTTGCCACTGGCCTCTATGCTTTCCACTGTTTTATTGCCTCCCTTTATTTCAATACCAGGCATGCAGGATGCGCTGTCATTTAGCTGCGTGTTGGATTTCGTTTCGGGACATTGCCACGACGACGAGCCGAGGCGCTGCGCGAACGGCGACGCGCTGAAGAACCATTGGAGTACCCGCCATCTTTCAAGGCGCGTCCGACGGCTCCGTCGACTTTTTCTGCTGAGCCTGCTTTTTCTGCCGAGCCAGAATCTATGATGCGCGTCTCTTTGCGCTGATCGCCGGTATAGCTCTTGCTACTCCCGCTGCTTTTGCTACCGCCACCTGATCCACTGGGAATGAACGATGGCTTGATCAGCAGCGAACCCCAGCCGGTGACGAAGTATTGCTGGACCATACTAAAGACCGAGGTGGTTGTCCAGTAAAGGGCAAGGCCAGCCGGGAAGTTGAGGGCGAAGAAGAAGGTGATGAACGGCATGATAAATTGCATGATCTGCATCTGCTGTGTCATCGCGTCCTTCGAGCCGGAGGTGTTTCGAGGCTGCGACATGCGCAACTGGATAAAGGTCGCCAGGCCAGCCAGGACTGGCAGAATATGTGTTGGGTCCGGCGCGCCGAGCGAGAAGTGCCAGGCAGGGTTGATAAAGGTGAACCATCGAAAATCTGTCAATGCCGCCAGGTTGGTATGCGAAGATAGCTTCGGCAGAAACGGATAGATGATGTTGTTAATACTCTGCACGCTAGCATTTCTTAGTACGTTGTTTAATGCATAAAACAGGCCGTAGAGGACCGGTAACTGCACCACTAGGGGAAGACAACCGGCAGCCGGATTGATGCCATACTCTTTATAGATGGCCTGCGTTGCTTCTAACTGTGCGCGCTGGTCTTTGGGGTATTGCTTCTTCACATCCGCGATGAGCGGTTGAATGGACTGCATAGCCTTGGTTGATCGAAGCTGTTTTAAGGTCAGCGGAAACAACAGAAGGCGAATGATTACCGTCAGCAAGATGATGGAAAGAGCAAAATCGCCGACGAGGTAATTCAGCAGCATCAAGATGTTAAAGATGGGATATGTGAAGATGATATTGAAAAAGTAGCCTATCTGACCCACGAGTTTTCTCCTACTTTCCTCGATCTAGTCAGCCAGGCGTTCTGGGACTGGATCATAGAGATTACCATGATAAAAGGGATGACACCGACCGATACGCTTTACGGTCATCCACCCTCCGCGAAAGAAGCCGAAACGTTGAATGGCTTCATATCCGTAGTGTGAGCATGAGGGGGTGAAGCGACACGATGAGGGTAGTACCACCGACAGGGTGTGTTGATAAAGACGAATGAGAAAGAGTGCGATGTATTTCACTGTCGATGTCCTTTATGTTTCCTTTGCTTTGAATCTAAAATCAACGTTATTGTGTATCTGCTGCGGGCGCGGCTGAGAGCAGCTTCGCCCGGTGTAACAATGTGCGCATATCTTGCTCGAGCGTGCGCAGGTCAACGCTTGTTGCCTGGTTCCTGGCGCTGAATACGATGTCCATGCCAGTTGGTAAGGCAGGCAATACGCCCCGTACCGCCTCGCCGAGGAGACGTTTATTATAATTACGTTCAACGGCGTGCTTTGAGATGCGTTTGCTGACTACAAATCCGATACGTAGTTGGGCGACTTCGTTTGGACTCCACGCGAGGATGAGCAGCCGGGACGTGATTGTTTGTCCCTGCTGCCTTACCCGCTGGAAGTCGCTACTTTTTCGTAGCCGCAAGGCACGTTTGAGCGCCACAATGATTAATAATCCTTGCTAGCCATCACTGTAACGAGACTGCGTCTCATGTCAGCAGTGATGCAAGGAAGTATTCACTAAATTAGACGGTCAATTTCCAACGCCCTTTGGCGCGGCGGGCTTTAAGCACACGACGACCGTTGCGAGTCGACATACGCTTCATAAACCCATGTTCACGTTTGCGCGGAATGCGCTTTGGTTGCCAGGTACGTTTCATAATACCCTATTTTCTCCTCTACTTGGATTTCTTGTAGATTATAGCGGTTTACCCTACAAGCTGTCAATCGCAGAGGCAGGATATGCTATGCTTCTTTGAAGCGCAAGAGGACGCGGCCCAGCTTAATTTCGTCGTTATCGTGCAGAGGCGTCGGGGTTTTGCCGGCGAGCTTCTGCCGATTAAGGAATGTGAAGTTGGTGCTGTTCTCGTCTTCAAGCATGTACTGGCCATTTTCGACGAAGATGCGGGCATGCATGCGTGAAACGCCTCCGTCTTCGCCGCCATGTGGAGTCAGGTCCACGTCGGGGAAGATGTTGCTTACAGCATCTTCGCGTCCGATCAAAACGTTATCTTTGCCGCTCAGGTCAAACTCCTGGTTGTCCGCTTCCACAATCAGGCGAGCTGTCAGGGCAGGCATGGTTGCGACGGGCGCGCTGACGGGTGCGGGCGCTGCTGCCGGTGTGGGCGTGGCATCGGGAGTAGCTGCAGCGGGAGCGGATGCGCCGCTGAGCATACTGCCGCAGTTCGCGCAGAAAGCCTCTCCAGCCGGGCTGACTGTTCCACACGAGGGGCAGACCTGGCTGCCAGCATCAGCGGTGGTAGCGGGTGCGGCCTGTGGAGCGGAGGCGACGGGAGCAGCGCTCGCTAGTGGCTCTCCACACTCATCACAGAAGGCGGACCCATCGGGATTTTCATGGCCTAAGGAACAACGTACTGTCATAATACTCTATCCTCCTAAAACTTATACCTTTAGGGCAAAATGTCGTCAAGGCGTTGTGTCAGTTTGCGTGTTTTGTTACCGATTGATTTAACTTGCTCCTGTGAAATTTGCTGGCCCTGATTGATTTGATCGAGGGCAGCCTGTGTTTCCTCGTCGAGGACGCGCGTCACGTTGGGAGCCAGGCGCGTGGTAGCTTTACCGGTGCGCTTGTATTCGTCCAGAACGCGGGTCACGAGGCGATGGGCATTGGCTTTTTCAGCAAAGTTCATGACGGTGGCATTCACCGCTGCTGCCTGGTTCGCATCCTGTGTGAAAGTGACCTTGATATCGTCACGAATGCTCTCGCTCACCAGACCAGCAATGGGTACATCGTAGCTGAGCTCAGCCTGTCCGATGCGGAAGAGACCGGCGGGACGCGGGTCGATCATCAATTCGACGAGGACGGACTGGGGTTTGTCTTTCTCCAGGTCGCCCAACGGAATGACGATCTGGCGATCCGATAGCACGGATTGGCCAAGGTCGCTGATGATGGGCAGGACTTTGACGGCTTTTTTTGGCGTAACGCCGACGGGCAAGCGCATGATCAGCGTAGTGTTGCGAGCGGCAGCATCGACGGCGCTCTGTAACTGCTCCTGGAAGATGGTCAGGGCATCGGATGCGTTGCGAATGAACTCGGCGGGCATACCGCCGCTCAATTGCCCTACGGTATCCAGCAGGTCTTCATCCCAGTCTGAACCTATACCCAACGGGTAGATGGCGATGCCGGCCGCAGCGGCGTCCCTGGCAAGCTGGCGGCAGCGTTCTGAGTCGCCATAGGTCACACCGTCGGTCAGCAGGATCATACGGTTGATGGCATGAGGGATGTTCCAGCGACGCAATTCGTTGAGTCCCTGGATCATACCGAGTGACATGGTGGTGCCGCCCGCGTCACGAATTTGATCGATGGCGGCTTTCATGCCGGGCTTATCATTGGCGGGCATAGAGGGAATAATGACCTGGGATGTGTCATCAAAGATGACCACCGAGACATAATCGGTTGGCTCGAGGCGGTCAATGACCATTTTGACCGCTTCCTTCACGTTTTTGAGCTTTGCGCCTTTCATGGAGCCAGAGTGGTCAAGTACCAGAGCGAAATTGAGTGGCATACGGACCTGGGCCATCATTTCAGTTGGTTGGGCCTCCAATAAAACATATGCGAGCTGGCTCCCGCCAGTAACAGGCATGTATTCTTTCCCGACCTGGTGTGTTAGTGTTACCTCACCGGGCATAATATATAGCTCCTTTCATATTGGCTTGACGTAGTATATCATATTGGTTATATGTGGGGCACAATGAATGATTTGTGTCCCAGCATTTTTGATTAACGGACAAAGACGACGACGGCGCTGACATTGTCCTCACCGCCGTTGGCGTTGGCCATATCGATTAATTGCATGCAGGCGGTCTGCGGATCGGGCGCGTTATTGAGCGTGCTTTCGATCTGCGGATTGCGTACCATTTCCCATAAGCCGTCGGAACAGCTCAGGAGGATATCGCCGGGATGCAATTGCTGTTTGAAAATGTCAATTTGCGTGTTAGGCTTATCTCCCAGGCTGCGGAAGATCTGACTGCGCTGGGGATGGGTGTACACGTCATCCGGCTCAATCAGGCCACTCGCGACCAGTTGTCCTACCAGGGAATGATCGGTTGTTAATTGATATAGCTGCTTTCCTCGTATCATATAGGTGCGACTATCGCCTACATTGATTATGTATGCATGTTCACCCACGATCATAAAACCGGTGATGGTGGAACCCATATCGGTTTTATCCTGTGCATTTTTCTGGCAGAGGATGACGTTGGCATCCTCGATTGAGCCGTGCAGCAGTGTGACCAGGGCATCTTCGTCGAATGGTTTGGCGGGTTGGCCATCTTTTTCGGCGGTCAGCGGCGCAGCCAGTAATTCGCGCGTCATGCGCTCGGCGATGACGTTGATAGTCATACGGCTGGCGACCTGCCCGTTGTCGTGACCACCCAGACCATCAGCGACAATGAAGATACCGGCGGGAGCTGAGAACGATTCGTGGACGCGCTGCAGTTCTAGCACGAGGGTGCTGTCTTCGTTTGGTTCGCTGCGCCGCACGTTGCCTGCATCAGAATACGAGGCCGCGACTAACTGCACTCCGTTGGGGAATGCGCTCTGTTGAGCCTGTATCTGTTCGATGACGTAGGTGTGCCCCTGATCAACGAAGGTGTTGGTGATGTTGCCTTGCAAGACATGGGAATCGTCTTGATTCTCTTGCGCAGAATACTCGTGCATAATATATGGGACATCGAGCAGACTCGCGCCGCAGTCGTTACAGAAATCATCACCCTGTGAGTTTTGTTCCGAGCCGCAATTCCAGCAGCGCTGGTAGCCCTGGTGGTCGATCACCTGGTATTCGTGCTCTTGCGGGCTGTCGCTGATTACCTGGGTAATCTCATAGCGGCCCTGGAGAGTTGTGCCAACGGGCATTACAAGGAAGTCACCCGATGATATTGCCTGTTCGGGCTGCCCGGCTTGATCGGCCTGCTCTGCCTGTTCCGTATGCTCGGCCTCTTCGGACTGTTCGACAGGTGGTTGCTCTGAAGGTTGTTGCATTGTTTCACTCTTTTCCATGTCAGGATACACGCCGCCATAGGTTGCATTTTGTGAGTGCGATGTTTCCGTGCCTTCTACCGCACCATTCTCCATTGGAGGCGGTGGGGGTGGAATAGGGATCGCTTCGTTCTCATCTGATGCTCCCATCGAGACGGTAGCGATGTTCTGTGCACTCGCGGACGGTGGCGAAGCCGGGGTGGTTGGCGTGTCACCGGTCTCGGCTGTAGGTGCCCGCTTTATCGCGCCCTCTGTCCCCTGCTCGCTGCCCGATTGCCCTGATTGCCAGCGACGTTGATGATAGGCGACCATCTTCTCGGGCGGCAGAATGAGAGTTGGAACCAGGCTTGGATCTTCTTCTACAGGCTCAGTTTGAGCCTGGATGTCCGCGCCCTCTGCATCCTCTTGCGCGGGCGCGAGCTGGGTTTTGTCCTGCATGTCCTCTTGCGTGGGCACATATTGCTTGTCTTCCTTCTCCTCCTGTATCGATGCCAGCATGGTAGGTGTAGGGACGCGATAAATCGCGTCCTCCGGCAGCGATGTGGCCACAGTTGGAGCGTGTTGCGCCGAGCTGGAT
>VBHV01000066.1 GCA_005881995.1 Chloroflexota bacterium
AGGAGGTTTTCCATGAGTACGCATAGTTGTGTTGTTGCTCCCCATTTGAAGGACTCGCTTTCCATGGCAGACGCCGGTAAATATGGTAGGATGTTTGCGCTTCTGCCAGCGTTGGAGACCGATGAAGAGTACTTACTGGCATTAGGTAGAGCCGGATCTATCATGGACGTGGATTCGACTCAGGGTGGTACAGAAGGAAATTCTGATAATCCGCGCATCGCTGCTGGATTTCCTGTCTTTGGACAATTTATCGCGCACGATATTACGGCTGATCGCAGCCTTCTCCTACACCACGCTCGTCTTCAAGAACTCCGTAACTTTCGCACGCCTCGTCTCGATCTCGATTGCCTCTACGGTGCTGGTCCCACCGGTGACCCACACCTGTATGACATAGACGATCTCGATAAGTTTCTTCTCGGTGTGAATGATGTAGGTAATATGGACGATTTGCCGAGAAACCGCCAGGGACGAGCACTGGTTGGTGATCCGCGCAACGATGTCCACCTGATTATTTCACAGCTTCACCTGGCTTTCCTTAAGTTTCACAACCACGTCGTGGATTGGCTGAGGGAACAGGGCGTGCCGAGTTCAGAGGTTTTCAATGAAGCGCGAAGGCTGGTAAGATGGCACTACCAGTGGATCGTCGTTCATGAGTTCCTCCCATTGAGCGTTGGGGAAGTGCTTGTGGATGATATTCTGACGAATGGACTGCGTTACTATCCCTATGATGGCAATCCATTTATTCCTGTGGAGTTCGCCGATGCTGCTTACCGCTTCGGGCATAGCCAGATTCGCTCGCTATACACGTTGAATGATTCTGGAGCCAAAGGCAATGTCTTCCCCGATTGTGCCGGTACCTGTCCAGTGCTCCATGATCGCGTCATAGACTGGTCATATTTCTTCGAAATACCCGGCGAAAAAAAGCCGCAAGCTAGCAAGAAAATCGACAACTCGCTGGCGCATTCGCTGATCGACCTCCCCGAGTCAGTTGTCGGAAAAACAGAGCTGCCCGAACAACATTCGCTGGCCTATCGTGATCTTGAACGGGGCCTGGCGCTCGACCTTCCCTCCGGCGAAACTATTTCCAGGGCTATGGGTGTAGAACCTCTCACTCTGGAAGAGGTGGGTTTGAGTAAACTGGGCTATCAGGGTGAAACGCCGCTCTTTTACTATATTCTCAAAGAAGCCGAGGTCCGGTATGAGGGTGAGCACCTGGGCGAGGTAGGTGGGCGCATTGTCGCTGAAGTGTTGCTTGCGCTGCTTGACAGCGATACGACTTCCTATCGTAATATAGATACGGAATGGGTACCTACGCTGCCGGGTGCGCGTGAGGGAGATTTTACCATAGCCGATCTTTTGCAGTTTGCCCGTACCGCCTGAGGTCAGAAAGAGAGCATTATATGGCCCACATTGTAAAAACCCCGTGTGACGAAGGCGTTATCCAGGCGGCTCCGCAGACGGGCAAGCTTAATCAGCCTGTGACAAGGCCGAGCGGCACCTGGGTATTGGTGGCCACTATTCTTGGATCGAGTATGGCCTTTATCGATGGCACGGTGGTGAATGTGGCGTTACCTGTGCTCCAGACAGATCTGAAGGCGACGGTTGCCGATGTGCAATGGGTGGTCGAGGCCTATGCTCTCTTCCTATCGGCGCTCATTCTGGTGGGCGGGTCGTTAGGCGATCACTATGGAAGAAGGCGCATCTACGCTACAGGCATCATCCTCTTCACGCTGGCCTCGGTCGTGTGTGGGTTTGCGCCGAATATAACCGTTCTGATCGTGGCGAGGGCGATCCAGGGGGTGGGAGGCGCGCTGCTGGTTCCGGGAAGTCTGGCGATCATCAGCGCGTCGTTCGACAGCCAGCAGCGCGGGAAGGCGATTGGCACGTGGTCGGGCTTCACGGCAATCACCTCGGCCCTCGGTCCCGTGCTGGGGGGGTGGCTGGTTCAATATGCCTCCTGGCGCTGGGTCTTTTTTATCAATGTTCCTATGGCGATCATCGTACTCATCGTGCTCTTCTGGCGCGTACCGGAAAGTTATGACGAAGAGGATGCGCGCGTGAGGCTGGACTGGCGGGGCGCGTTGCTGGCGACGCTTGGCCTGGTGGGGTCGCCTCTCTGATCGCCTTTCTTGTCGTGGAGGTGCGCAGTCCTAACCCGATGGTGCCACTCAGCCTGTTTCGCTCTCGCACGTTCAGCGGCGCGAATTTGTTGACACTCATGTTATATGCGGCGCTGGGAGGAGCTTTATTCTTCTTACCGTTCAACCTGATTCGCGTGCAGGGCTACTCTCCGACGGCGGCAGGAGCAGCGAATCTGCCCTTTATTCTGATAATGTTCTTCCTTTCGCGCTGGTCTGGTGGACTGGTGGCCCGCTATGGAGCGAAACTCCCGCTCATCGTTGGCCCGATTATCGCCGCAATTGGTTTCGTGCTCTTCGCCTTACCGGATATTGGTGGCAGTTATTGGACCACTTTTTTCCCGGCAGTGGTTGTGCTGGGAATAGGCATGGCGATCAGTGTTGCACCATTGACGACGGCGGTAATGGGCGCGGTAAGCGCACAGAGGGCCGGTATTGCTTCTGGTATCAACAATGCCGTTGCTCGCACCGCCGGATTACTGGCAGTCGCTGTTCTGGGTATTGTCGCCCTGCTCGTCTTCAGCACCAGCCTGGGCAATCAGCTGGCAGCGTTGCCCATCCCGACTGAAGTACGTAATATGCTGCTCGCGCAACAGAGTAAGCTGGTTGGCATTGTTATCCCCCCAGGGTTGAGTAGTACAACTCAAGCGGCGGTGCAACGAGCCATCGATGAGTCGTTCGTTAGCAGTTTTCGTGTGATCACGTTGATTGCTGCCGGGTTAGCGCTGGTAAGCGCGATCAGTTCATTCTTGCTGATCGAGGGGAAACAGCTGCGAGGTGAAACGAAAGCGCCGCAATCATCGTCTTTAAGTAGTCCGGCAGAAGTTTCAAAAGAAGGAGCATAATATGGTAACTCAATGCACACATCTTGACCAGATTCGAGAGGTCACGCCCAGTGCCAACGGTTGCGAGGATTGTTTGAAAACTGGAGATACCTGGGTTCATTTGCGCCTGTGTCTCGAATGCGGCCATGTTGGCTGCTGTGATTCTTCAAAGAACAAGCATGCCACCAAACATTTCCACGCGACTAACCACCCGATTGTCCAGTCGTTTCAACCTGGTGAAGATTGGCTCTGGTGCTATGTTGACCAGGTGATGATCGACTGACAAGACAGATTCGTGGCGATCCTCGCGGTCGCCCTGAATCGCGTTCACTCGTGCACCGTCTCGCTTTGCCATTGACAGGTTTCGGGAATGGCCTGTTTTAGAGAGGCTGCCAGGCCATCCAGGTCGGTTACGTCGTCGCGGTAGACGGCCCAGGCTTTGGCTTTTTGCTCAGGCGAGGTCGGTTTACGATAGACGATGACGCTGATGCGTTTGCCGTTGGGGAAGAACTCTTCTTTGACTCGTGTGAGGTCTTCCCAACGCACTTCGATCACCTCTCCGTTCTTGCTGCGCTTCACCACTGCCCCTGGTTCCAGAGTGATGGTGAAAGGGACGGGGGCCACGATGCGCAGGTAGATGACGAAGCCGAGGATGAACAGCACGGCAGCAATAGTGCTGCCGATGGCCGATGCTCCCTGGTGCACCGCGATACCTAGAACCAGCGCCGTTATTCCTACTACACCTATGATGGTGACGATGCGTTTGAACGGGCTGAGTCCTGGCCCGATAAAGGTGTGTTCCTGCGCCGTAGCTGATGACATGAGACCTCTCCCAATTTGCCATTTCCTTAACATCACTTCCTGATATTGTAACAACGTGACGTGTAGAGCGCAATATGGTATACTGAATCCGCTGTTGCAGAGAGTGGCTCTCCATGCCATACAGTACCGACGAGCATTTTCGTAGGGTGATTTACCTGCATAACTGCATGTAGAAGGCACATCAGGCGGGGTGGCGTGAGGTGTTGGGAGACAACCTTACAGGCCGGTGAGCGTATCGAGGGAGATGAAACGATGTCTACACAGCACACATTCGGGGGATTGGCCAGGGATTCCGGGCCGCTTACATCGCAGGGGGCGACCAGGATAACCGGGAAGCTGCTGGCAACGCAGGGGTACGTGGTGGGAATCGAGATTAGCGGGAGCGGCTCGCGCCAATCGGTGGCGCTGGCTGACCTGCAGGGCAAGATACTCTACCGGGCGCGTCGTCCATTGGAGTATGTGCCAGATACCGGAACCGTGCTGAACCTCATTGACGAGATGCTGGAGGAAACGCTGACACCGGAGCGGTTGTCCGAGGGGCGGGTACTGCGTGTGGGCGTTGCGGTTGGTGGATTGGTTGATGCGTCACGCGGCATCGTGCGTACGCTGCATCATGCGCATGGCTGGAATGATTTCCCATTACAGGACTATCTGGCTAAACGTCTTGATAGGCCTTGTATAATAGATAACAATGCAAATGCGGCAGCGCTGGCCGAAGTTGTTTTCGGCGCTGCATCGGGAAACGAAGGCACTACGCGCCCAGCAGAGCGGGTTGCATTCTATGTTGGGCTTGGACGAGGCATTGGCGGTGGCCTGGTTGTTAACGGCAAGATTTATCACGGTGTGTCATCTACCGCCGGAGAAATCGGGCATATATTCGTGAAAGAGAACGGGCCGAAATGCTCGTGCGGCGGGTATGGACACCTGGAAGCTATCGCATCCGCCCAGGCTATCTCGCGCACGATGATCGGCCTTTCAGTCGAGCATCCTGAGACAGAGGCGGCTATTCGCCGCGTTACCGGGGGCAGGGCCGAGCGCATCACCGCCGAGCAGGTTTTTCGATTGGCGGCGGAGGGCGATAAAGTCGCGCAGGGTATCACCTCGGATGTGTACACGTATTTGGGAATTGCCCTGGCAAATATCGTTCATATTATTAACCCGGGTATAATTATTCTGGGTGGCCAGGTAGCGCAGGCAGGAGAACTCTTGACCCTACCTCTACAGGCGCGGTTGCAAGATTTGTGCCTGCAAGCTGCCAGTCAATCTGTGCGCGTAGTTGGCGGCTCTCTGGGAACAGAGGCCAATATTGTAGGAGCAGTTACTCTGGCCCTGCAAGATATCTGAGAAATTGGTTGATACGTGGGCGTGACAATCACGTCCCTACATATAAATGGGCCTCCAGGCCGATACAGAACACGAGGCAAATTGTGGAAACAGGCCGGGTTATTAACAGGCGCTATCTGTTGCAACGCCTGGTAAAACAGGGGCAGTACAGCGTTGTCTATCAGGGAATAGACCAGGTATTGCAGCGTGTTGTGACGGTGAAAGCTGTTCCCGCACCCCATATACCGGTCTATCGTGCGGCAGTGAAGTTGACGGCGAGTTTTTCTCATCCCAACATTGTCGGCCTTTATGACCTTATCATCGAAGCTGAAACGCTGTACGTGGTTCAGGAATATGTTGAGGGTGATGATTTCGCTGCCCTGCTGCAATTGCCACTCATGCCGCATATAGTAGCCGGCATTGGCAGTCAGATCTGCCAGGCGTTGATATATGCAGGTGCTTCCTCGCGCCGCGTCTCCCATGGAGACCTGACCCCAGGCGCTGTGATACGTGACCATACGGGCCTGGTGCGCGTCAATAACTTTGCTCTGCCCAGTGATTTGACCTATTTCGAGCATTGGAGCATCATGGGCGGCAGTGAGACCGTTGTTTCTGACAGCGAACTTCCCTATGGAACGCAGAGTGATGGACGCCGCGCCGACGATACGCGGGCCGTGGGTCTGCTGCTCTACCAGTTGCTTGCCAGCCGCGTGCCGGGCACACGAGCCGTCGAACCGCGACCGGACGGGCGCTTGAGTTTCCAGCGCAATGTTCCGCCTGAGTTGTGTGAGACAATAGCGCGCGCCGTTGTCCGCCAGCACCCACAGGCTATCAATACGCCTGAAGACCTGTACGCGGAATTGAAAACCCTGTCTGAGACTCTGGAACCGCCGGTGCCTGTAGCTGTGCCGGCCACGAGCAGCTATCCGCAGAATGAACCAGCCCTCGCCAGGCAACTCTCTCCAGCTCCGGCCGTCGGCGGCAAACTGGCTACTGCTCTGCCAACCAGGGATGCTGACCATCCCGGTTCTGGACTTCCTTCTCAATCACCGGGACAGAGTGCAAACTTGCCCATCGCTAATATCGCTCCATCCGCGCCAACTGTTGCTGACGCGTCGTTTAAGCTCGCGGCTGCACGTCAAGCGGCATATCCCGAGCCGATTGCGCGCAGTAGGCGTTCATCGCTGCTCATGATCCTGTTGATTGGTCTACTTGCTTTCGGGCTCCTGTTTGTGGTGGGCTACTTCGCCGGGCAGTATTTGATTCATTGAATCCTATCCCTACACACCTGATACAGGTTCCTCCATGCCTTCAATGATGTAGGCGTGGGACATGTTGCGACTGTTCCAGGCGAAGCCGACGTTGCCTTTGCGGTCGACTACGATCATTCCTCCGGTTCCCGTTGATTTTGCGCCGAGGACTGCTATGGCGGCTTCTGCGGCTTCGCGCGCGGTCTGGCCTCCCTTGCTATTTCCGACAACGTCGGCGGCTCGTTTGGCGATGAGCAGGCGCACGAAATCTTCACCATCTCCGGTGCAGGAAACGGCGGCGTATTCATCCGCGTAGAAGCCGCATCCCACGAGGGGCGAATCGCCAACGCGCCCTGGATACTTATTGCGAATGCCACCCGTCGAGGTAGCCGCCGCCAGCACGCCCGATGCGTCGAGCGCAACCGCGCCTACTGTCCCATGCTTATCGCTAGGCTGGACCTGTTGGGGTTCCTGAGCTTGTTGTTCCTGCCATATCTTGTACTGTCGCTCCGTCACCAGCTCTTCCAGAGTGCATTGAGAAATGCCCTGCTCTTGCGCAAACTGCTCGGCTCCCCTGCCAACGAGCAGGACGTGTGGGCTTTCCAACACTTTACGTGCCAGCGAGATGGGG
>VBHV01000067.1:0-2205 GCA_005881995.1 Chloroflexota bacterium
TCACCTGCTGCGCCAAGCGCGTCTTCGCTGACATTCAGGACGTACATGCGCGGTTTGAGAGTGAGTAGGAAGAGTTCGCTCAGCACGGCGCGGTCCTGGGCGAGCAGCTCAAGCTGGCTGACGAGTTTCAATTCGTTGAGGGCATCTTGCAGGAGTCGCAGGATTTCGAGTTCCTGCTGGTATTTCTTGTCGCCCGATTTGGCGGCTTTGGTGGTGCGTTCGATACGTTTTTCCACAGTGGAGAGATCGGTCAGCGCCAGTTCCGTGTTCAGGCTATCCAGGTCGCGGTTGGGATCGATAGTGTCGTAGATATGCGGGACGTTGCTATTCTCGAAGGTGCGCAGGACAATCGCCAGGGCGTCGGCATTGCGAATATGCCCTAAAAATTCCGCGCTGAGTCCTTCGCGTTTCTCGTCAGCCGCGTGGCTACTCTGGCCAATGCCCGCCACATCCACAAATTCGACGGTGGCAGGTGTGACCTTTTTAGGGTGAAAGATGTCCGCTAACGGTTGCAGGCGAGTGTCCGGCACCTGCACGACGGCGAAATTGGCCTGGACGGTGCTGGTGGCGTAACCGCTGACGGGCGCGCCTGCTTTGGTGAGCGCGTTAAAAAGCGAGGTCTTCCCACTCTGGGGGAGACCGATGATTCCTATAGTTAGAGCCATATAAAAACCTCTTAATCTTGACGTTATCTGAGCAACCCGATACAATATGCATGTCTAGAGTACGTTTCCCACAAAGCGGAGGGTTTCTTTTATGCCATTGTACGAGTATTATTGCTCGGACTGCAAATCAAAATTTGAGATGCTTGTCAATCACCAGCATGCCGATGATGTAGTGTGCATGAAATGTCGTAGCCAGAAAGTGCGTCGTCTACTGTCCGTCTTTGCTCGCTCCACCGGGGGTGGAGAAGAGGGCGCGTATGACGATATGGCACCATCGATGGGCAGTTGCGGCTGCGGTGGCAATTGCGGCTGCAATTAACCAGGTTTTATCTTCATGTTTAACAAAGTTAGCTACCGGCGCGGCGTGATAGAGGGGGTTATCCTCTACACGCTGGGTCGCCTGGGCGCACTGATTACGCCTGCCTTTTTCCCCGACTGGGTTTTTGTTGCCGCCCCACTGCTCTTTCTGGTGTTGCAATTTCTGGTTGCGCCTCTATGGGCCACGCGACGCATACAGTCTACCAGACGCGAACGTTTAAGTAAACGTTTCTGGCTGCTAGGCCCACGCCTGGCCGCTATTTGCATCGGCATTGACCTGCTGATTTCGCTGGCGATTGGGCTTGCCCTGTTTACTTTTACCAGTGTGCAGCAGGGGCCTGCTCTGTGGCGGTTCTTCGCGAGTGGTCCAAATCACCTGAGCCTGCTCGATTTTGGCTTCTACGAGGTGAGAAGTATTGCGCTGTTGCTGGCGTTTTTCACGCTGACGGTAATCTGTACACGGCTGGCAGCGGGTGGGTTTTTGCGGTTTACGATGCCATCGGGGGGCAATAGGGTGACGTTGTAAAGAGAGGTCAAGCAAACCGCCCCAGGTCAAACAACTCCGTATCTGCATTAATAGCTCTGATCTGCTGAGCAGGGACAGAGTAAGGGCCGGATAGTGTGAAAAGTACACATAAAAAATGCATAAAAATGCGAGAAATTGGATAAATTAATGAAGAAAAGACTTGCAAATCAAAAAGATTTGGTGTATGCTTGCATGCGGTATCCGATCTCGGTCTGGCATACAGCGTCCGTCCAGAACAATACGCCCGCGCTGCTAGGGGTGACAATCAAACTGGTGACTCTGCAAGGATATGGACCCGGAGGAATACCAACATATCACAAGGAGGTCCCTAGTTGAGTTTCGAAGACAAAACCCTCAGATGTCGCGAATGCGGAAATGATTTCGTATTCACAGCGGGTGAACAAGAGTTTTACCAGCAAAAGGGCTTGATGAATCAGCCTAGCCGTTGCCCTTCCTGCCGTTCTGCGCGGCGTAACACCTCTGGCGGTGGTCGCTCCGAACGCGGCCCACGCGAGATGCACACGGTCATCTGTGCTGAGTGCGGTGTGGAGACGCAGGTGCCATTCTTACCCAAGAATGACCGCCCGGTCTATTGCAGCTCCTGCTATGATAAACAGCGGGTAATGCGCAATTAAGTCTGGAAGCGTTGCTGGCTTCCGGCACTGCATCATCAAATTAAAGACACAAGAGATGAGG